>CACXFM010000174.1 GCA_902766955.1 uncultured Lachnospiraceae bacterium
ATTGATTCAGTAACCAGGCTGTGCTATCAGCCATAACATGAAATAGAGGCTATAGGGCTCTCACACATGTGCCAGAAGCCTCTCTTTTCTGCTGATTTGCAGTTTGCCGGACCGTGAAGCGGGAGCTTTGCAAGCCGCCCGATGGCTTCTCTCTCATATGCTCCGAGTTCTTCGCCCGCAAGAGAGATGGCTTCCTCCGCGAAATCCGCCGCGCGCACCCCGTAGATATATCCTTCGAATCCGTCCTGTATAAGGCTCTGTTCCGTCTCCCGGACCTTATCGCCGGAGATCTGCCTCACCCGGATCTGCTCCTGTACATGGTCAAGTACCTTCTCAGAATACATCAGCCCCTGCACGAGAGCAAGATAACCCGGAATATAATCCGCCGGCAGCGAATCCGCCGCGCGGATTTCGAGATACTGCTTGAGCCGCACATCCGGAAAGGCCATTGAGATAATATGGGGCAGATCTTCTTTCCGCAGTTCATGCTCCTCAAATACCTCTCCCGTCGTTTTCATTCCGGTATACAGACTGTCCCCGTCCCGCTCGAGGAAGATCAGCGGCATGCCGATCAGGAACTCCGCATAATCGCGGAAACCGAAGTGTTCCGAAAAGACGCCCGGCACCACCCCGCACCGCCTCGGATCCGTCCGGTTCCAGATATCGGCCCTGTTCATGAACAGCGCTGTTTTCCTGCCCTGATACATGGGGCTGTTTGCAGTCAAAAGCTTAAACAGCGGCGTGTAGTAATAGGCGGCCTGCATTTTCCGTCTGAAATCTTCTTCCGAAAAATAATCGACGGACACCTGCGTGGAACAGGTTCCTCTCATCATCTCGGGTCCGTCCGTCCCGGCCTCCCTGAAATAGCGGTCCATCAGGGCATACCGCTTCTTGGGAATCAGCTGCAGCTCCTCTATCTCACTCACGGGCTGACATCCGAAGGTGCAGACACAGGCCCCGTACCGCGCAGCGGCGGCATCCAGTTTTTCTCTGAACTGCTTATAGATCTCCGTGATCTCACTCACCGAATCCGAATAGGTGATGCTGATCTCAAACTGAGCCGCGGGTTCAAGCGTAATATTAAAAGAAGGCGTTGAAAAACCGAGCAGGTTCTCTCCGGGAATCCTGACCGCTTCCGGGTACATGTCCATGAGGGCGGCAAGAATTTCGCCCACTCCTCCCTGTCCGTAATAAGAGACGGCCCTTCCGCTCCCGGGATCCAGAAGAAAGTGCTCGACTTCCACGCCGATCTCTTTGTGGCGTTCTTTCTTGATACCGGCTTCAAACCAGGCTGTCAGGGCATCTGAAAGCCTTTCTTTTCGATTATCCATAGAACATAACTCTCCGTAAATGTTGACACTTGTCTGCCTTTCATTGTACGCAGGATTTGACAACCCGACAGAAAGAGTTGAGAGTCGCAGTATTCGCACTTGACATGCTGCTGCCCTTCCCGGATTCTCAGAGATGCGCCGCAGTGCGGACACTTCAATTCATGTATTACCATCTGACCTATTATCTTAAGCCTGCTCGAGCCCTGCCAATTCGCCCAGCATCTGTGCCGGATTGTCAGCAGCCTTTACTTTCCCAAAAGCCTTTAAAATTATACCGTTCTCATCGATCAGATAGGTCGTCCGGACAACGCCCATACTGACCTTCCCGTAATTCTTCTTCTCTTTCCATACATCATAAGCCTGAATCACTTCCTTCTCCGGATCAGAGAGAAGTGTGAACGGCAGGCCGTATTTCTCTTCAAACTTCTTGTGGGACGCCACGCTGTCTTTGCTTATACCAAGGACGACAGCACCTTTCTCCCGGAACTGGGGATACAGATCTCCGAACGCACAGGCCTGCTTTGTGCAGCCTGCTGTCATATCCTTAGGGTAGAAGTACAAAATCACCTTCTGTCCCAGATAATCTGAAAGGCTTCTCATTTCTCCATTCTGATCCGGCAACGTAAATGCCGGGGCTCTGGTTCCGATTTCTAACATTTTCATCTCCTCCGCTTCTTATCTCAACCTTTATTGTTATTATATAACTCGAATCCGGTCTCTGTCCGGCTGCGCCTCAAAAGAAAGCATACAGATCATGGCAATCAATGCACCCTGAAATGTTCCCTTTGCATCGAAATTGATAAAACCTTTTTCATAATCTCCATTGAGATAACAGTTTCCGCAGCCCTCTATCATCAAAGAATCAAGATCTGTATGCAGAACAGTTTTTACATTCTTCTTTTTTACAAAAATGCTCTGCCGGTCTGTCACGATAAAGTACTCTTTTCCCCTGGTCAGGATGCCTTTATTCCCATATACGATCACGCGCTCATCGGATTCAAGTATCTTCTCCAGTAAGGGCATTGCCTTTTCAATCTGATCCTCCCGCACTCCCTTCGCCGAAATATCATCTGAAAATGTAAGCTTTCCCAGCATATACTCTTCAACCTGGCAGGCTTCTTCAAAAGTGCGCATACAGTGAACGATGGAATGTATGACACCTGCTCCATTACGTTCCTTCATAATCTTTGAGAGGTCTCTTTCCACCGCAAACACTTCTTCATTCAATCCATAGCAGTCTTCCGGAGCGGTTGTATTTTCCTGCTCCTCATCTTCATATCTCACTCCGCAAAAAGGGCACAGCCAGGCCTTTTTCAGCGGCTGGCGCTCCAGATTTCCTCCGCACTGAATACATTTTTTAATTTCCATATGCATCTCCTTCACGGTGCTGTCTGTTCCGGATATTCTGAAACCCACCAGACACTTCCGTTTTCCGCGTATCGGGAAAACATTTTTATATACGCTTCCGTAAGTTCCTCTTTATTCAGCAGAACACCGTTGATGTCGGGAATCTCCGCAACGACATGTTTCTGCGCATCTTCAGGGCTGTCAAAAGCAGGATCCGTACTCCCTGCAACATAAAAACGCCCAAAAAGGTAGTAGCCGCAGACAGCAAAGCCGTCTTCTGACGGACCGTAAATGATAACATCCTGGTCTATCGTGTTCAGCTTTCCGAGCCACGGGTATCCCAGCTGTGTTTTGACACCGGAAAAGGTTTGCTGCAACTGCTCGATCGGAGTCCGAAGGCCCGGGACTGTCTGCAATTCGGGATTCAGTGTGTTAAAAGGATTGCTGCCGCGCCCCATCTTCCACAGACATATGCTCTCAATCACAAGCATCGTCAGGACAATCACAGACGCATCCGCGAAATGCTTCCGAATCGCAAATACTGTCCCGGATATGATTAACAGAACAGCTGCAGCTCTGAACATGATCGTTAACACCCTCTGGTAAACCGGCGATTTGAATCCGCTCCCTGCCAGGGCGAACATGACAAGCGCTTCGATCAGCAACAGCGTCGCAATCATAATGCTGCGTTCACTTCCATGTTCCTGAATGATCCTGTATAATCCTGTCGTATTGAGCAGTGCTCCAAAAACTGCATAAAACAATCCGGCAAACAGTTCACCCTGTGAATCCGACGGCGCATCAAACGTAAACCCGAGACGGAAGAATCCGATGCAGAATAAAAATGCGGATACTCCAAAGACGGCATAAAAGAATAAACCGGTTTTCTGAGGAAGCAGAAACAAAATCCCAAAGGAGGCAACAAGGCAGAGAATATCAAAAACCCGCTCTTTTTTCACTGAGTCTTTCTTTTCTCCAGTATCCTTCATCTTTCCACCTCTCCCATTTCTGTCTCACACTGTTTAAAGACATTCCGGATTACAGCAAGGCTCTCCTCTACACTTTGATGCGGCGGCCACCCGGCAATCGGGCCGACATCCGGATCTTTCGCATATTCATATAAGTTCTCAGCGTCACTCTCTTCCCAGGGACGCAGGATCAATCTTTCTGTTTCCAGCATTTTCTTCGGCCCCATAATTCCATTCTCCCGTTATCTTAATACTGTCAGCTTCTACATGACATCCAAAACAGACCACCTGCACGCCGGCCTCTGCAGCGCGTACCATAGCCTGTCCGAATTCCGGTTGTGTGTCATTGTTCGGAAGCACCGTATGGATCCCGTTCATCTGAATCACAAAGGCGATCCGGCAGTGATATCCTTCTTTTGCCGCGGCAGTCAGCTCATCCAGATGCTTCACGCCGCGTTCGGTCGGAGCATCCGGAAACAGCCCGATGCCTCGTTTCAGGTCCGCTGCCAGCGTACAGCCCTTCACTTCCGTCAGGTATTTTTCTCCCCGGCTCTCCATGTAAAAATCAAATCTGGAACTGCCGTAAGTATATTCGGGTTTCACCACGTCGTAGTTCATGCTCAAAAGCTGCTGCTTCATCAGTTCATTCGGTACAAGACTGTCGATATTTACCCATTGCAGCCCCGGCTTATAGACTGAAATCAGGTCATAGGCTGTCTTCCTCTTTGGATCCGATACTTTCTGAAGCGTAACCCTCGCCCCCGGCACTAGCAGTTCCCGCAGACGGCCGGTATTCTTAACGTGAACCTGTTCTGTTTCACCATCAATTAACACTTCAGCGACGAAACGGTTAACTCTGCGCACAAATACGCCCGGAACTGTGTCCTCATATCGGAACATCGGTTTTGGTCCGCTCATCATCTTCCCTTACAGCTGTGTCACGGCAGACATTTCCTTCTCGCACATTTTCTCATCGGTCTCACCGGATTGTGCCGTACCTTCACACTACCATACTTTCACCCGTTTATCCACAACAATAAAGGAAGCCCATCACCTGCAGGTAATGAGCTCTTTCCGAAGTTTCAGCGGCAATGACCGCTTTACAATCTGTTTGATTTTTCAACTGCAGCTTCTGCCTCCTCAACCGGCAGCCAGGCAGGAAAAGATACTGGTAACCCATGATGCTTTGCATTTTTAGTTTATGGAAAAGCGTTTAAAAAGCTTCAGGTAATCCTGCTCAACATCCCGGAACGGACGGACAGAATAATCCAGATCGATATGCAGTTCCGGAGTCTCCCCGGACTGTTTCTCACCGAGCAGTATCTCCAGATCATACCAGAGCATCGCATCATCAATCTCATTTAACTGCGTCTGTTCTTCCTGTGTGAGGGGGGAGCCAAGAAACTTTTCATAAATCATTTCCAGCAGCTGCTCTTCGTGTTCCCGATACTCCGGTAATTCCTTTTTAAAAGGCCACGGGATGTCGGACATATAACATTCACTGGCATCGTGGAGGAGACAGGCCAGCACCATGCGGCTTGAAAGCCCTCTGGCCCATGCTTCGTTTGCGCAGTTAATGCAGTGCTGACCGACAGACCAGAACGTCTTTACATGGCCATTGCCCCTGCAGATCAGCGACAGCGCATGTGCGATATCCTCGATCCGTATTTTCTCCGGATCCGGGTCGGATACTTCAAAGTGGTTTCCTGTAAATGTAGTGATGTAATTGCTCATCATGCTCCTCCGACAATGTCTGGAAAAGAGAGCCGGTTTCCCGGCTCCCCGAATGTGTCAGACGTTATGATGTTATTTCTTCATCAGTCCGGCGCCTGCATTCCACGCCTTTCCGACCTGCTCACCGGAAACATAATAACCATGCTGGAACTGGTCAAAAATCAGTGCCTGCAGTCTGGACGGATTAACCTTTCCGTTCTCCGAAAGGACTTTTTCCTCCGCTGCGGTGTTGATGATCTTTCCGACAATACAATAAAAGCTCTCTGTTTCGGCCACTTCCGCCAGCTCGCACTCCATCACGACAGGAAACTCATCGATAATCGGCGCATTGACAAATTCACTCTTAACTGCCGTGTATCCGGTTCTCTCAAATTTGTCAGTCATCTTATTGCCTGTGGCAATTCCGAAGAAATCAGCCACATCCATATGGTCCTTATCCGCCAGACTGACCGTAAACGCTTTTGTCTTCAGCAGATTCTGCGTTGTCTTATGATCCTCGTCTATAAACAGGGCAATTCTGTCCTCATTGCAGATCATTCCCCAAGCCGCGTTCATCACATTTACCTTGCCGTTCTCATCATATGCCGCCACCATCAGAACCGGCATCGGATAAACAGCCTGTACAACTCCGAGATTCTTCTTCATTTTGATATCCACCTTTCATTTTAGTCCTGCATAACTGATTGACTTTACAGTCACGCTAATGCATATTATATAATGTTCATCCGAAATGTCTATTCCCAGATTCCTCCCAAAGTTG
>CACXFM010000175.1 GCA_902766955.1 uncultured Lachnospiraceae bacterium
GGCGGGCACTTCAAGTTCGCCGCCGTCCTTCTCAATTATGTTTTCTTCTCTGTTCTCTTCGGCAAGACCCATATCTGAATTCTCTCCCTGATTCTTTTACAGTGCGGGGAATATGTCTTTCAGCGCCGGATACAGACGGCGGAAAGTGCGGTACTTTTCATCATATCTGGCAGCAAGTGCCGGATCCGGCATCACGGTATCCGTCGTCCTGATCATGGTCTTTACGGCCTCGCCCACGCTCTGATATTCACCGGCTGCAACCGCCGCAAGAATCGCGCCGCCGTAGCCCGGCCCCTGCTCGGTTTCGGGAATCGTGAGGGGGATATTCAGCACATTGGCGAAAATCTTCTTCCAGAGCGGACTCTTGGCTCCGCCTCCGCAGATCATGCTCTCCTTCACGTCGATTCCCATCGCCTTTGCGGCCTCATAGGAATCGCGGATTCCGAATGCCACGCCTTCAAGCACGGCCTGGACCATGTCGCTTCTGGACGTGTCCATCGTCATGCCGATAAAGCAGCTTCTGGCCATCGCGTCATTGTGCGGCGCTGTCTCGCCCATAAGATACGGCAGATAATACACGTGGTTTTTGCCGAGGTTATCTTCGGAGATATCCTTCTGTTCGGCGGCATAATCCTCCGTCTTCAGGATTTCGTCCATCCACCACTTATTGCAGGATGCAGCGGAGAGCATGCATCCCATCAGGTGGTAGCCACCATCCGCATGCGCGAAGGCATGCAGCGCATTGCCGGAATCTACCTTGAAGGTATCGCTGGAGATAAAGATCGTGCCGGAAGTTCCGAGGGAAATGTTGCAGCCCCCGTTCCCGACAACGCCGGTTCCCACCGCGGCAGCGGCATTGTCGCCGGCACCGGCCGCCACGATGACGTCGCTGCGGAGACCAAGCTTTTCGGCTATCTCCTTTTTCAGCGTACCCACAACCTCGTAGCTCTCGAAAAGCTTCGGCATCATGTTTTCGGAGATGCCGCAGATCTCAAGCATTTCCCGGGACCAGCATTTGTTCTTCACATCGAGAAGCAGCATGCCGGATGCGTCCGAATAATCCGTGCAGTGAACGCCCGTCAGCATATAGTTAATATAATCCTTCGGAAGCATGATTTTGTCAATTCTGGCGAAAAGCTCAGGCTCATGCTTCTTCATCCACAGGATTTTCGGAGCGGTAAAACCGGCAAATGCGATATTTCCGGTATAGGCAGACAGCTTGTCCCGCCCGATGACTTCGTTCAGATAATCCGTCTCCTCCTGTGTCCTCCCGTCATTCCAGAGGATCGCGGGACGGATCACATGGTCCCCGCTGTCCAGTACGACGAGGCCGTGCATCTGACCGCCGGCTCCGATTCCGGCCACTTCGGACCTGTCAAATCCTTCCGTCAGCTCACGGATTCCGGCTGTGACGGCATCCATCCAGTCCTCCGGTTTCTGTTCGGACCAGCCGGGATGAGGAAAACTTAAGTCATATTCTTTGCTGACAATATTCAGGATTGTCCCCTTCGCATCCATCAGCAGAAGCTTGACGGCCGATGTCCCCAGATCAACACCAATATACAGCATAAAACAGCAGTTCCTCCTTTCTTCCGCCCTCATCTCAAAGCGGGGGCAGTCTCAGATGCCTGAAATAAACTCGTTTGTGAAATGCCACGCAACTCCCATCAGAGCCGCTCTTGATGGGTACTTCCCCAGTCTGATATAGTCCCCGTCCGTCTCAAAAGGACTTCGCCCGGCGGCCATTTCCCGGAGACGCTCCAGATACGGCTCCAGATATCTCGACATATATCCGCCCAGGATGACGCTGCAGTCAAACGCCATTCTGAGATTATCGATCCCGATACTTAAGTGCAGGAGGATATCCTCCCAGATCGCGAGGTACTGCTCATTTCCTCTTCTGACTTCCTGCATGAAGGTCTCGGCGCTGATTCCCAGATCTCTTGTGATGCGCAGAGAACTGCAGTAGGCCTCCAGACAGCCTCTTTTCCCGCAGTTGCACACCGGGCCGTCCGGCCTGATACACATATGGCCGAACTCGCCGCTCCGCCTGTTGGATCCGACGTACGGTCTGCCGTTAATAAAAACCGCTCCCCCGATCCCGTTTTCGAGATACAGATAGACAAAGTCCTCTTTCTTCTCTTCCGGGCTGAGGCCGAGCCATTCCGCAGCACCGCCGCACGTACTGTCATTTTCGATAAAAACGGGGAAGCGCAGAGGCTCCGCGACTTCGCTTAAGGCGATATCCTTCATTTTCAGCGTCGGGGACAGAACAATCGTGTTCTTCCTCCTGTCAATGACTCCGGGAAATGTTATCCCGACGCCCAGCACCATCCCGTCATCAATCCCGTGATCAGCAAGACATCTGTCTAATTCGGCTGCGATCTGTTTCCCGATCTTTGCACCTTCCGGCGACAGAAGCGGCACCGTGCGGCAGTCGATTTCATTCTGTCTGATGTCCGTCAGAAGGATCCTGATACTGGTTGACGTCACCGAAGCACCGACGGAATACCGGATCTTTTCGTTGACCGTATAGCCGACAGCCGGTCTCCCTCCCGTCGATTTCTGCATCTCCCCCGGACGGATCATGCCGGCTTCCATGAGTTCACCGATATTCTGATGTACTGTCGGCAGACTGAACCCCAGGGCATTTGCAAGCTGCTGCTTCGTGACCGGAGTTACGGCATTATAAATATACCTGTACATCCGGTTTCTGGTATGGCGTCTCCGATCTGAGATTCTGGATCTTTCGTCCTGCATGATCCCGCCTCATCATACTTTTGTAAAATAACTTTATATAACTATCAATATAGCCAATTTACACGCTGTTGTCAACGCCTCTGTCAGACTTTGTCATTTTCTGGTGACGCATAGGCACTGCCGTTGATTTCCGCGTCTTCCTGATCAACCTGCTCCATGGTCCGCTCCCAGCTCATTTCCCTGACAGGCTCCGTAAATGTCTCTGCCTCCTCGTTTCTGAACCGGATCCGGTCATACAGGCTCATGGGCCCTTTCTTTCTGACAAGCGGGATAAATTCGCCGCTTACAGGGTTGATTTTATCCAGATAATGGTAAGACTCCAGATCGCCCGGCAGATGCTTCGCCTTCATTCTCCTGAGAAGCCGGGACTGCACGATGGCCGTAATAAAGGCACAGGCCGGGACGGCGATCACCATGCCCGTGACGCCGAAAAATCCGCTGCCGATCAGGATGGAGAGGATCACCATAAAGCTGGAGACGCCGACGGAGCTGCCCAGGATTTTGGGCCCCAGGAAGTTTCCGTCAAACTGCTGGAGAATCAGGATGAAGATGATGAAAATCAGCGCCTTTATCGGCTGCACCACAAAAATCAGGATCGAGGAAGGAACCGCCCCGATAAAAGGCCCGAAGAAGGGAATGATATTCGTGATGCCGACCACGACGGAAATCAGGATGGTATAGGGCATCCGCATGATCGAACAGCAGACATAGCAGATAAGCCCGATAATAGCGGAATCGATCACCTTTCCGATGAAGAAGCCGCCGAATTTTTCATCGGCAAACCGCAGGTTATGAAGAATCCGGTTGCCGGTTTCCGCGGAAAACAGCGCATACACCGTCCGGCGGAACCTGGACAGAAGCACGTCGTTCCGGATCATGACATACAAAGAAATGATCAGTCCGAGCAGGATATTCTTCATAAACGTGAAGACATTGATGACGCTGTTCGTCACGCCGCCCGCCACACTGTTCAGCATGGGCGTGATCTCCGACTGGATCCAGGCATACAGCTTCTCCGCGTATTCCGAGACAAGGGCTGTTGTCTTTTCATCCAGTTCCTGGTTGCTTTTCAGGAGCCAGGTATCAATAAAGTCATTGATATTATCGATGTACGTCTGAAAGTTAATGACAATACTCCGGATACTCCGGATCAGCTCCGGCAGCACCATGGCGACAAGTCCGTAGACAAGCAGGATGGCCAGAATCGCGGCCGCAAAACAGCAGACGACATGGATCACGCTGTTGGCGCGCCGCTTCGGCTGCAGTTTGAACCTGGTAACCACCTTATAGACCAGGTTCTCTAAAAGCTGCATGACCGGCATCAGAATATAGGCGATCACAAAGCCGTAGAGGATCGGATTCATCACGCTGATGATCTTCGCGATCCCGGTCCCCAGCGTCTTTGTCCTGAACAGAAAGAAATAAAACAGCATACTGGCCGCCACGACCAGAAATGCGGTCAGTCCGATCGATTTATATGTGCCGTCTACTTTCAAAAAGCCGTTTTGGCGGGATTCTTCATGTAAATCCTGATGGTTTCTTTCCTGCATCAGTCGTTACCTCCTTTCCCGTTCATTCCTGAGTCTGTTTAAGATCTCCTCAAAATAAGCCGGCAGCGGCGCAGTACATTCGATATACCTCCCGTCGGACGGATGGCGGAATCCGATCACCATGGCGTGCAGAGTCTGCCCCTCGGCCTCCGGAAACCCCTTCCTGCTGCCGCCGTACACCTCATCCCCAAGCAGCGGATGGCCGATGGAAGCCATGTGCACCCGGATCTGGTGTGTTCTGCCCGTCTCCAGGCGGAATTCACAATACGTATAATTTCCGAACCGCTCAAGAACACGGTAATGCGTGACCGCCCTCTTTCCTCCTTCCCGCACGACCGCCATCTTCTTGCGGTCCCGCGTGCTTCTTCCGATATTGCCGGTGATGGTTCCGCTGTCATCCTTCAGATTGCCGGTGACGATCCCCCGGTATCTTCTTGTGACGGTGTGGTCCTGCAGCTGCTGTGCGATCGACCTGTGGGCCGCGTCGTTCTTGCAGATCACGAGAGACCCCGTCGTATCCTTATCAATGCGGTGGACGATTCCCGGTCTCAGGACGCCGTTAATGCCGGAGAGTCCGGAGCCGCAGTAGTCCATGATCCCGTTGACCAGCGTGCCCGTGCTGTGGCCCGGAGCCGGATGGACCGTCATCCCCTTCGGCTTATTGACAACCAGAACATCCGCGTCCTCGTAGAGGATATCGAGATCCATTTTCTCCGGCAGGATCTCGGGAACTTCCATGTCCGGGATCTCGATTTCCACGGTCTCCCCGGCTGCAAGCTTCCGGCTGCTTTTCACCGGCTTTTCAAGGATCCGGATTCTGCCCTCCGCCGCCAGATCCTGCAGATAGCTCCTGGAAAATTCCGGGAGCTTCTCCGCCAGAAACCGGTCGGTCCGGAGGCCGGCCTCATTCTCGCCTACCGTCAGTACCCTAATGTCCGTCATTTTGATCTGCCTCTGTGATTCAGAAAGAGGAGGTCTTCCTCTTTGTAATAAAACAAAAGAAGGATCAGTGCCGCAGCCGCCGAACACGTCACGCAGATATCCGCCACATTAAAGACGGGAAAATCTATCAGTCTCAGATAGATAAAATCCCTGACATATCCGAAGCGGAGCCTGTCATAGAGATTGCCGGCAGCGCCCGCACAGGCCGCAAAGCAGGCGGCCCGAAGAGGCAGAAAGCGCCTCCCGCCGGGCAGGATGCGCAGAAACCACACGGCCGCCGCGAGGAATGCACACGTGAGAACCGCAAACAGCGCGATCCGGTTCTCCAGGAGCCCGAATGCCGCCCCGTGATTTTCCAGATAAGTCAGCTCCAGCACGCCGGGGATAAGTACCAGCGGATCCCCGGCCAGGTGTGCGGCTGCCGCTTTTTTTGTGTACAGGTCAGCAAGAAGGAGCAGGACCGCTCCCGCCGCAAAAAGCAGATTCATCTTGCGCATGCTGTTTTGTTTCATCATATCAGGTCAATCATTCCTTTTGAAGTATGCGGCGGATGCCGCAGAGCATCTCTTCATCCGTCACGTCATCCGCGATATAAGCCCTGCCGGGCTTCTCGAGCAGTATAAAACGGATCTGTCCTGCCGCCATCTTTTTGTCTGATTTGGTATTCCGCAGAATCTCTTCCTCGGTGAGGCCGCTGATGGAATCCGGAATCCCGAACAGCGCACACATGTGCAGAATGTCCTGATATTCCTCCTCACTGATCTTCCCGCGCCGCAGGCTCATATACGCCGCCGCGTTCAGCCCTATTCCGACGCATTCCCCGTGAAGTCTGCTGAAATGGCACGCCTTCTCCACCGCGTGCCCGATCGTGTGGCCGAGATTCAGCAGTGCCCTCTCTCCCTGTTCCGTCGGATCTCTCCTGACAATCTCCGCCTTAATGGCGCAGGTGCGGCGGATCATCTCAAACAGGATGTCCTCATCCCTGTTTCTGATTTCATCCGCATGGCTGACCAGAAAACTGCAGAGATCCGCATCCGCAAGAAGTGCCGATTTGACGACTTCCCCCATGCCTGCGCGGAACTGCTCCTCCGGCAGCGTGGAGAGCGCAGCGGGACAGGTGCAGACCAGGGCCGGCATATGAAAAGCCCCGATCATGTTTTTATAACCGTCGAAATCAACGCCGGTCTTTCCGCCGATGCTGGAATCGATCTGCGCGAGGAGGGAGGTCGGGATCTGGATCACCGGAATCCCCCGCAGGAAAATGGCTGCGGCAAACCCCGCCATATCTCCGGCCACGCCGCCCCCGAGGGCAGCGATGCAGTCCTTCCTGTCATAGCGGCTGTCGATCAGGTACGCGAGCAGGCTCTTGACGGAATCAAGCGTCTTATGCTCCTCTCCCGCCTCAAAGGCAAACATGCCCACTTCCCTGAAAACCTTGCGGAGTTCAGATGCGACGGCCTCTCCGTAAAGGGGAATTGTATTGGTATCCCCGACCAGCATCACGCGGTTCTTCTGTATGGGCAGTTCCTGCTCAAGGACTTCCGGAAGCTCCCGGAATGACTTCAGGAATACCGGACCGGTTTTGACGTGATTCATGCATCTCTCCCTCTCATCATGATTCTTTTGTTTTTACGTGAAAGAAAAGAGAGCAAAAAGGAAGACCTCTCTGCTCTCAGACTCAGCGGTTAATATGTGGACTTCATGGCCGGTATATCAAAAGCTCCGCTTAAAATACTCTGGAAATCACCCGAGATGTCGACATCCCGCGGCGTCAGAATAAAGATATAGCTGGAGACCTTCTGCAGACTGCCGTCAAGCGAGTAGCAGACACCGCAGGTAAAATCAATCACCCGCTGGGCAATTTCGATGTCCAGACCCTCCAGATTCAGGACAACGGTGCTGTTATTCATCAGATAATCCGCGATCTCCGGAGTATCCTCCATCGAAGTCGGCCGTATGACATTGACGCCGTTTCCGGTATTGACGGCGTTCTTCTTCCGGATCGGTGTGACTTTGGATCTGTTCGCCGTCTTTGTCTCCCTGGTTCTTTCCCGCTTTTTCTCCGCGCGCTTCTCTTTCTGAATTGCAGAGCGCCGGGCAGTCTCGGTCCGGGCCTTCTTCTTTTCTCTGGCGGAGCGGCGCGGGGTCACCGGGGCCTCGTCGAAATCATCCTCGTCCTCCTCCGGGAGCTCATCCTCGGGATTCTCATCCTCATCGTAGGATCTGAATCGGCTGAAAAAGCCTCCGCGGCTCTTCCGGTCGTCCTCTTCGGGATCATCTTCGTAGTAATCGTCCTCGTCGTCCAGATAATCCTCGTCTTCGTCCTCGTCAAAGTCATCATTCAGTTTTATTGCATTCAGAAATCTATCCAGCAAACCCATCCTTTAAGTCTCCTCTCCAGATACACGGCTCAGACAGACTGCTGCTTATTACCATAGTCCCTCTCACCGAAAATCAGTGTACCGACTCTGACACAGGCAGATCCTTCCTCTACGGCAACCGCAAAATCATTGGACATTCCCATGCTCAGTATATCCATACTGTCATTATTATCGTTTTCCCGATTCAAGTCAATCATTAATTGGCGGAGTTCACGGAACACGGGCCTGTTCTCCTCGGGATCCGCCACATAAGGCGCGCTCGTCATCAGGCCGCGGAGTTTCACATGCGGAAGCGTTCTGATATACGCCGCCAGTTCCGCCGCACCGGCGGGATCCGTTCCGTATTTCGTGTCTTCGCCGGCCACATTGACCTCGATCAGAACATCGATCGTGCGTCCGCACTTGGCGGCTTCTTTCTCAATCATGGCAGCCAGGTCCCCTGAATCAACGGAATGGATCATGGTGACATAGGGGGCTATATATTTCACCTTATTCTTCTGGAGATGGCCGATCATATGCCAGCGGATATCCTGCGGCAGGGCTTCATGCTTCTTCTGCATTTCCTGCACGTAGTTCTCCCCGAAATCTCTCTGTCCTACATCATAGAGAGCCTGAATATCCTCCGCCGGTTTCATTTTACTGACGGCGAGCACCAGTACTTCCCCGGGATCTCTCCCCGACACATGACACGCGTTCTCCACGGTCTTTCTGACTTTTTCAAGATTTTCACTCAGCATATTTCTCTCCGGACCATAAGTCAGGTCACCCGGCGGTGATCTGGGATTCTTTTACATTTGCTGCATTCTCGACGATGTTATCAAACTGGGAAATCCCGTAGGAGGTTCCCTTCTCGACGATGCAGTAATCTTCGTTCTTATCGATGATGTTGATTCTGCGGAAAATGGCGTAGCCCTTATTCATACTGTATACGCCTTCCAGTTCGGCTGTATCCCTGACGATATACCGCTCCGTCACGGAGCCGTCCCGGACAATAATATCGCCGTTTGTCAGGGCGGAGTCGTCCACATAATACAGGCCGTTTTTGTAGTCGTAGACCGTAGCAGGCGTGAAGACCGGCTCCGATCCTCCGTTCTTGCTCTGCGTCAGCTTCAGAAAGCCGATCTGGCGCCCGTCGCCGCTGACGGCATATTCTTCCGGTACCGTAAAGAACTTCTTGGTGACAATCGACGACACCGGGATTTTCAGGCCCACTTCGTTATTCGTCACAAGTTCGATATCAATATACCGGTTGTCCAGATAGCGGATCATGCCGCTCGAAAAGTCCAGCTTTCCGTAATAGGTCCCGTCCGCCGTCGTCAGAATGGTAAAGGCGGCGTTCTGTGTCACTCCGTCCTTCAGGAACTTCACGCGCACCCGGCTGATATCGCTCAGATGCACGATCTGCTTTGCGGTCAGGGGGATCAGGAGGGACCAGTCTTCCGATTTGATAATGCGGTAGACCGGATCCCCGGCACTGATCTGCCGGTCTGTTTTCAGCGATGTCATGTGATAGCTTTTTTCATCAAAAATATCACTGGTGATCTGCCGTGTCCCGATTCCCTCGCATCCGTCCGCCGAATAGCAGATCACGCCGTCGGATCCGGACGTATAAATCGTCTCGTTTCCCAGGGTCATCGCGCCGGTCACATTGACGGCATTGTCTTTCAGGGACAGGTTCAGCAGTTCCCCCTCGATCTGGTACTTGAGAGAGTAGACGTCGTGAAAATCCCCGGGATCAAAGAGCTGCGAAAAGGCCTCCATATCCGACCGGATCGCCTTCAGGGTGTCCGCGTCGGGCACCGCGGATGTCTTCGCCTTCTGGTCGGGACTCACGCCGTAGATGACGCCGCCCGAACGGATTCTGGCGCCGTCCTGGGCATAATAATCAATATATCCCGTCGCATCCGCATTCACGATTTCCTCGGAATAGACGGCGACGCCCGTGTAGGTCTGATTCTTTGCCAGCGGACCGGAACTTACGCGGTAAGATTTCACGTGGACCGCCGTAATGTACATAATCACGCTGAGAATGATATAGACAAAAAGAATACCAAAAACAATCGTTCCGATATTCAGCGAAAAAATCCGCGAAATACGGGAACGATTCCTGTCATGCATTCCTTTTGCGTTTCGTTTCATGATCTTCGGCATTGCGGCTCTTATAAAAAAATCGGAGGACAACTGCACGAAGGCAGTTGTCCGTGATCATTAAAGACTGATGAAAATCTTGTCCTGAATCGCTTCCGGCAGCTCCTCTCTGTCGAGGGCCAGCGAAATCACGACGTTGACATTAAACATGGTACTCGCCTTGTCCAGCTTCAGAATCGTGTCCGTCACGTCTTTTCCCACAAGCTTTGCGCACTTCATGAAACCGTCGATATACATCGTCTGAAGGTCATGATCCTGGGAAAAAATGCCGCACACAAAACCGACAAACTCATCACAGTTGGTAATCGGGAACGCGGATACATCGATGAGCCTGATCTTGTTGTTCAGTTCATACATGTGCTGCCTGTCCTTATCAAGAAAGACGATGCTTCCCGTCGCGTTTCTTATCTCTTCATTAGCTCTGCCGAGAATTTCGGTTGTTTTGCCCTTTCCCTTCTGTCCTACTACTAACTGAACCATTGGCAGTAACCTCCTTGTATGTAATCTGTGACCGCACTGTCACGGATGATTTGAATGAGCATACGATGTTCATTCTACATAAATCATCCGCAGCTCTTGCTTAAATTATATGTGATAAAATACCAAAAGACAAGACAAGATTCTGATGCCCCTCGGCTACGCCCCGCTCCCGTTGATATGCGAAAGCAGCACATTCTGGTCCGTATACAGCTGATCCTTGGAAGGCGCTCCGAGAACCACGGAAATATAAAACTGCCCGTAGGCATTCTGCGCAACGACTGCCAGGCAGTTGCCGGCAGCGGCCGTCGTCCCCGTCTTGCCGCCCAGGATGGTCACGTTCTTCGGCGGCTCGGTGGCCCCCGTCAGATAATGGTCCGTGGAGTCCAGCGTGACGTGCATCTCGTTCCCTTCCTTGTCCTCATACTGCAGGTCATAGACGGGAATCTGGGAGATGCTGACGAATTCATCGTATTTCAGCGCCTCGTTCAGCATCAGGTAAATATCATAGACCGTCGTATAATGGTCTTCACTGTGGAGACCGGTCGGATTCGTGAAATGGCTCCCCGTACAGCCCAGGGCCATCAGTTCCTCGTTCATCATGCCGACAAACTTGTCCTGCGTGCCTCCCACGGTCCGCGCGATCGCCTGGGCGGCGTCATTGCCGGAATGTATGAGAAGCCCTCTTAAAAGCTCCTGCATCGTGACCTTGTCGCCGATGCGGAATCCCACCACCTGCGAACCGGATTCCAGCTCCAGATCCTGCCAGTTGATCGTGACGGTTTCGCCCATCTTGTCCGACTTAAGTGCCAGGATCGCCGTCAGCAGCTTTGTGATGGACGCCGGGTATACCTGTTTGTACATGTCCCGGGAATAGACCACCTTGCGGTCATCCATCGAGAAAAGCCCCGCGGCCTCCCCCTCCGAAATCACGATATTGCTGTCGGATACGTCGTCGGCGCTGACGCACAGATCCGATGTATAGGAATAGCGGGTCTGCATGGCCGTCTGGTCTGACGTATTATAGACTTTGTCGGCGTTCGACCAGACCATGGGCATGTCGAGGCTGCCCGTATTGTCCCGGAGCATGACCGCCAGAAGTCCCAGTGCCGATCCGCCGAGCAGAATCAGGATCAGGAGGGTGATCAGCCAGATTTTCTTTTCGGACAGCCTGCTTCCGGCGCCAGCGGCTTTCCGCCTTTTCTCTACCTTCTGCCTGCCCATCTTCTGTCTCCTCTCTCCATGCCGCGCCGTCTCTCGGCAGGAACCACGAAACGGACCTTGCTCTGCAGGCCGACATTGAGGACAACTCCCATGCCCATGAACAGTGTCCAGATCGAAGTGATGCCGTAGCTGACGAAAGGCAGCGGCGTACCCGTGTTGGGAAGCATTCTCGTCGCGACGCCTATGTTGATAAAACTCTGCAGTGAAACCAGCGCGGCCAGGCCGCAGCATATGACCTTTCCCGACAAGTCCTTGGACCGCACGGAAATCAGCAGGCACTCCAGGACAATCAGAAGAAGGAGTATCACGATGCCCACGCTGCCCAGGAATCCGAGCTCCTCTCCCGCCACCGCGAAGATGAAGTCAGTCTCGATCTCCGAGATGAAGTTTCCCTTGTTGGCGGAATCGACCTCGCTGTTATTCAGTCCCTTGCCCGAGAGCATGCCGCTCCCGATGGCAATGACGGAGTTATTCTGCTGGGTCGTATCATCCGTGTATTCCTCGTTGTCGGGATACAGGAAGGCCATGATTCGTTTTCTCTGGTAATCCTTGATCAGCGTCTGTTCCGGCTGGATGACGATCGACATAAAGATGACCACCAGCGGAATGACCACGATCAGCACGGCCCCGATATATTTATAGCTGAGTCCGGCCGCGTAATACATGACGGCAAAGACGGCCGTGATCGTGATCGTGTCCTTCATGTCCGGCTGCAGATAAACCAGGATGAGCGGGAGCGCGAGCAGCAGAAGGGCCCGCAGGACCACCGAGAACTTGTTGAGATCGTTCTCGTGCTCCATAAAAAACTTGGCAAAAAACAAAATGATAATAATCTTGGTCAGCTCGACGGGCTGGAAGCGCAGGCCGCCGATGGTAATCCAGCGCTGTGCCCCGTGGCTGCTGTGGCCGGCAAAGCGGACCGCAGCCAGCATGGCCAGATTCGCCACGTACATCAGTCTCGTGAAATTCAGCACCCACGAGAAATCGATCAGCGAAATCACGATCATCAGGACCATGCCGGAAACCACGCCGAGCATCTGTTTCCGCTGCAGGGACACCTCCGCGCTTCCGACGAGAAGTACGCCGAGTGCCGAGAGCGTCCCCAGCCACAGAACCAGTCTGAAATTATAATCTCTTAACCGATATTGTCTGATCATCAGTCCACATTCTCCGCATTGACCGAATCCGTCATCGCTTTTCCGGTAATGATGTCGCTTGCATCCACAAGCTTGAAATAATACTGCAGAATATCCTTGGCCGTCAGGATCGCATTTGTCGAAGAATATCCGTTGCCGATCCGGATCGCCATGGCGATCTCGGGATCTTCGTAGGGCGCATAGCAGATAAAGAGCGCGTGAGACGGCTTGGATTTACTCTCCTGCGCCGTACCGGTCTTGCCGGCCACGGTGACGCCCAGGTTCGTGTATTCATCTTTGTTCTCGATCACGGCCCGCATGCCTTCATGGATCACGTCCCAGGTCGTGTTGCTGATGGCGAGGGAACTCGCGATGCCGGGCGCATAGTCCCGGATCAGATTGTCATCGGCATCCGTCACCTTGTCGACCATGGAGATATTGTAGCTTGTGCCCCCGTTGGCCAGCGTCGTGACATACCTGGCGAGCTGTGTCGTCGTATAAGCATGCGTTCCCTGTCCGATCGAGGACTGGATCGCGTACTGGTCGGACACATGCGGGTCGTTCTCGGGCACCTCGATGCCGGAGGGCTGATCCATGTTGTAGAGCCTCGAATACTGAATCTGTTTGTTCAGAGACAGGGAGTCGGACCAGTTGCCTTCCTCGTTAATGCCCAGCGTATAAGCGACATTACAGAAGAAGACGTTGCAGGATTCCTGAATGCCGCCGATGATATTGAGCGGCCCGTGCCCGGTGGTCAGCCAGCACTTCAGAGGCGTCTCCGTCTCATTGAAGGTACCCGTGCAGTTAAAGATGGTCGTCGGCGTAATCGCCTTCTCCTCGAGACCGGCGGTCGTCGTGATCAGCTTAAACGTGGAGCCGGGCGCCGTCTCCTGCTGGGTCGCCTTATTGTAGAAGGGACCTGAGGCATCCGCCGCCAGCTTGTTGTAATATGCCACGTCCATGGTGTTGGCCAGACGGTTATTGTCATAACCCGGATAGCTGACGCACGCCAGGATCTCTCCCGTCTTCGGGTCCGTCAGGACGGCGGAGCCGGAACAGGGATCGAGGGCGAGCATGGCCGGTGTGAGTTCCAGCGTGTCGATCTTCTCGATCACGACGTCATATGCCGTGTACTGGTCACTCTTGAAGGCCTCGTAGGTGCCGTCCTGCTTGTTGAAAATGCCCTGGTCATAGAGCGCGTTGATGATCAGCGCCCCGCTTAAGTCCTTGCTGTTGATCAGGTACTTATAGAGAATCTTCGAGAACTTCAGGTCCGTCGCCAGGTAATTGGCGATATACTCGCTCAGCTTCAGATAGGTCTCCTGGGAATCCAGATACGTCTCATCGGAGGCGATCGCCGTGATGTCGATCCAGTTCCGGCTGGCCGCATAGGTCAGATAGTCCTTGAGGCTGATCGTCTCGTCTCTGGTCCAGGCCAGATACGTCTCGTCCGTCTTGTCGATCTTGCTGCTGTTCAGGATCTTCGTGGAAGACATGAGCAGATCGTTGACGATATAGGATTCATATTCCTTCATCTCGTCGCTCAGCTCATTGTAAGGCAGCGGAAGCGCGCCGGTCAGCTGGGACTTGATCTGGGAGAAGACCTCGGCCTGTTTGCGGAGGAAGATCTCGTTGATCTGCTTCTCGGCGTCCGAAGCGGTGTCCTCCGAGAGCCTGGAGATATCCAGGACGCCGTTTTCCACGATGGCATTGTAGACACTGAAAATCGGTATTCTGATGCTGTCGCGGTCGACATCTGTCGCATCGAAAGATTCCGCGTCGATAATGACATGCTCGAGGACGCCGGCAATTCGCTGTTCCAGGATCCTGTAGATGGCGTTCTGCAGTTCCGAGTCAATCGTCAGATAGACATTTCCCCCCGCAGTGGGATGAATCGTCGCATCCTCGTCCAGCTGGAGGACCTTGCCGAAGCGGTCCACATAGACGGTTTCCTGTCCGTCGCTGCCCTGCAGCGTGCTCTCAAACACTTTTTCGATACCGGATTTCCCGACGATGGACTCGTTGTTGTATCTGGAGTTGACCGTCTGCAGCTCCGTCAGGTCTTCGCTGGACACTTTTCCGGTATAACCGATCAGGGAGGCGAAGGGAACGGAATTGGAGTAGACTCTCGTCGTATCCTCCACAATCTCGATGCCGATGAGCGAATCCTTTTCCTCGTTCAGAGCCGCGACGGATTCATCCGAGATGTCTCTCGCGATGGTGACCGGCATGTATTTTCTGTACTGCGTCGTGAACAGCTGATACCTGACATAAATGATGTCCAGGATCTCCTGCTGGGACAGGCTGGCCGGCATATCGGCCTCTCTCAGCTCCTCCTCCGTATACGGGCGGTCGGACCGGATGATGCCGAAGCGCTTCTGGCTCACCAGGCTGTTGATCATCTGCTCCGCGGAAGCGGAAGCCTCCTCGTCCGTCATATCACCGATGAGGGCGCGGCCGTACACGTCGGCCTTGAAGCGCTCCAGCGTTCTGCCCGAACAGTCGTAGAGATAGCTCCCGTCCTTCCCGACGGTGATGTGGAAATCGTTGCTCAGAGAATCTCCATGTGCATTGAGAATCTTGGAGATGTGATAAGCCTCGCTGTTCAGAGACAGGTCCCTGAGTCTCGTCGTCGGATAGGACCCGGAATCCTCGATGGTCAGGCTGTAGGACAGCTTGTTGCTGGCCAGCACCTTGCCGTTCCGGTCGTAGATATTGCCTCTGGTACTCTTCAGAGTCCTGTTTTTGGTTGTCTTGATTTCGAAATTCGTCCGGTAACTGTCGCCGTTGACAATCTGCAGAATATACAGACGGTTAATCAGAATGCCGGACAGCGCACAGAATGCGAGGCCGAGTATGATCAGGCGGCTCACATAAAACTTGCGTTTCCGGCGTTTTAATCCCTTATCCATAATGACTGTCTTCCTTTCTTCTCTTTTTCCACAAGAGAATGATTGATCCTGTAGAAGAGTCGATACAGAAGTAATGTAAACAAAAGCGTGCAGACGAGATCCGGCAGGATCACGTTGCGGAGATAGCCGATGATGTTCAGTCTGCCTCTCAGCAGGAAGCGGAGAATATAGACCGCCGCGTTAAAAGCCAGGTCGCAGACAGTGACAAGAATCAGAGGAATCTTGACGTCGTCGTCAAAATAGATCTTGCTGTATCTGCCGCAGAAATAACCGGTCAGGAGATATAAAAGAGCATAAAAACCGAATACGTCTCCGTAAAAAAGATCGATCAGGAGTCCGCACAGAAAGCCCGTCAGCATGCCCTCGGTCCTCCCCTGCATGAACCCGATGGAAACCGTCAGGATCAGCATGAGATTCGGCGCCGCGGCCAGAAAATCAATCATACTGAAAACCGTTGTCTGCAGCAGAAAACAGATCCACAGTATGAGCAGAATAATCAGTTTGCGCTTCAATTGGAATTCTCCTTCGTCTGCTTCAGGTCCGTGATGATCAGGACTTCCCTGAGACTTCTGAAATCCGCGGCCGGGATAATCGTCCCCGACTTTGTCAGGTTATTGGAATCCAGCGAGATCTCGCTGACATACCCGATCAGAAGTCCGGTCAGGTACCTGTCACTGATATTGGACGTCACGATGCTCGTTCCTTCCGTCACCGCGTTGTCGCCGTCGCGCAGTCCGCTGAAATCGATCTTGCCGTTCTCCATGCCCAGAAGGCTGCCCGTGACGACGCAGGGCTCGGATGTATTGGCCGCCATGGCCGAGATATTGCTCTCGTCGTCGATGATGGACCGGACCTGGGCCCAGCCGTTTCCGACTTCCGTCACGATGCCGATCAGGCCGCCCTGGCCGATGACGTTCATATTGACGGCGATGCCGTCCTTCGTCCCCTTGTTCACCACAAACGTGCTGTACCAGTTTCCGGGATCCTTTGAGATGACCTGCGCGGCGACCTTGCTGTATTCGCTGTATTTCTTGTCAAGGTTATAGAGCTCCTGCAGTCTGGCCAGTTCCGTCTGGTTCTGCACAAGCTCATTGTTTCTCTGCGTCAGGTCGGAAACCTGCTTTTTGAGCTCCTCGTTCTCTTTCGTGAGCTTCTTTACGTCATTAAAGCCGGAAAACTGCCCGGTCAGCCAGACGCCCACGTGGTTGATCCCGTTCTGAAAGGGCGTCACGATATATCCCGCCACATTGCGCACCGGAGCCGTCACAAGGCTGCTGGTCAGCGTAAGCAGGATCAGTCCGACGCAGACAATCGAAAGGACGCTCAGCAAATGCCCGCTCTTTATGTGTAAATTGAATCGCTTCTTCATATCTGATTCACTTATCCCGTTCTGTCAGGGCTTGTCTTTCATGACATAGACCCATTTTTTCAGTTCTTTGTTCTGTACAATCTGCTCCAGTCCCTTGACGGTACTGAACTCATAATCGTCCGAACGGTTGATCCTGCACCCGATATGATGGGCCAGGTAACGGTCGATCCCGGGGATTCTGGAGGTCCCGCCCGTGAGGTAGATGCCCTCTTCCGTGATGCACCTGGTCACCTGCGGAGGAGTCCGCTCCAGGAAGATCCGGATTTCCTCAGCCCCTTTCCGGAGCTCCGCATCCACGGCCCGGTTGACCAGCTCGGAAGTGATGACGGCTTCTCTGGGAAGCCCGCTCACGGTATCGATGCCGGTGACTTTTCTGGCTTCCCCGATTCCGCTCTGCTCGAAGGACGCCAGAACCGCCTTCAGTCTCCTGGCGGTCCGCCTTCCGATCAGAAGGTTCTCTTCTCTCCGCACCTCGTTGCAGATGCTCTCGTTCAGCTGCTGTCCTCCGACCGGCAGGGGATCGCTCACGATGACCTGGTCATTCTGCAGGACAGATACCTCGGTGCTCTGCGCGCCGATGTCCAGAATCATGGACCCGCGGCTTTTGGCGATATCGATCCCTAAGGAAATGGCGTCGCAGATCGGTCTGTCTGCGAGAAATACTTTCGGATTGCCCAGGTTTCCCGTATGGCTGATGGCGTAATACGCCCGCTTTTCGATCTCGGACATATTGACGGGGGCCGAGAAATAGATCTGGGGTTTTCTGCCGACGCTTCTGTCCGTTTTCCGGAGCAGGAGGCTTAAGAGCATCTCCACCTCGTCCACGTCCGCGATCTTTCCGTTGACGATGGGTCTGTCCACGGAGATCTCGGGCGGATTCTTCTCATACATCTCAAAAGCGTCGTTGCCGACGGCGATCACCTGGGAACCGTTCCTGATCGCGATCATATTATGTTCAATGATCATACGGTTCTTTTTCATGCTGTAAATCTTGACAGCACTGGACCCCAGATCAACGCCGAAAACATTTTTGTTAAACATAGCTACTCCATGGCATCCAAAAACCCGGCTTCCAGAAAACTGACATAGCAGCAGTCCCCGATGATGATATGGTCACAGACTTTGATATCCAGCAGCTGTCCCGCACAGACGGCCTTCCTGGTTATGATATGGTCTGCCTCGCTGGGCGTCGGGTCCCCGCTCGGATGGTTGTGGATGAGTACGATCGTCACGGCATGATACTTCATGGCGGTCATGAACAGATCCCTGGTGGACAGAAGGGATGCGTTGACCGTGCCTCTGGTGATGACTTCATCCCCGATCACATGGCCCCTCGCATCCGCCATCATGCAGATTACATTTTCCTGCGTGTCGTGCCGAAGCTGTTCCATATAATAGTCCGCAATGGAAGACGGACTGTCGAGCGAGAGCGCCCGGTGTGCCCTGTAGGCCGACATTCTCTTCGACAGTTCCCCTATGCACATAAGCTCCAGCGCCTTGATTCTGCCAATGCCCGGAATCTGCCTGAGCTCCTGTGCGGACATCCGAAGAAGCCCCGTCAGGCCGGAGCCGCCGGGGGGTAGCGCGAGCACGGCTTCCGCCAGAGAGACGGCGCTCTGTCCTTTTCTGCCTGTCCGAATGATGACAGCCAGAAGTTCCGCATCCGTCAGTGAAGAAGGGCCGAAAGCCTCGCACTTTTCATAAGGCCGCGTGAGCGCGGAGTATTCCTCCGCTATCAGATTTCTCATATTCCCTCATTTCCGTCTGAAAGGTATGCCGGCGCAAATGAAGGGCTGGCCGCCTGTTTTCGTCTTCCGGGTTCATGACGACAAGACGGCTAGTTTATTCTACACTATCGGACAGGGGGATGCAAGCGCGTTCAGATTCCGTCACACAATCAACACGATTCGGGAATCTGCAGAAGTCCCGCGTCCTTCATGCACTGCAGGGAGTACAGAACACCCAGCTTGGCTGACGGCCAGGTGAGTCCCCCCTGGAAATAGACGTTGTAGGGCGGGCGGATGGGGCCGTCGGCGCTCAGCTCGATGGAGGATCCCTCCACGAACGCGCCCGCCGCCATGATCACCGGATCCTGATAGCCCGGCATATCCCACGGTTCGGGCGTCACGAAGGAATCGACCGGGGCGGCTTTCTGGATGCCCCTGCAGAAGGCGATCACGCCTTCCGGCGTCCCGAGCGTGATGGCCTGAATGATATCATGACGGCTCTCGCTCCCGTCCGGAATCGCCTTAAATCCCAGCTTCTCATAGAGATTGGCCGCAAAGACCGCTCCTTTCAGGGCGGCCGCCGTCACGACCGGGGCCAGGAAAAAGCCCTGGTAAAAAGAGGGATTCAAATTGAGGGAGGGACCGATTTCCGCCCCCAGTCCGGGGCAGGTCATTCTGTAAGCGGCCCGTTCCACGCACTCCGCGGTGCCGCATATATAACCGCCGCTCGGGGCCAGTCCGCCTCCCGGATTCTTGATCAGCGATCCCACAATCATATCCGCGCCGACATCGGAGGGCTCCTCCGTCTCCACGAATTCTCCGTAACAGTTGTCCACCATGACGATCAGATCTTCACGGATCCCCTTGATAAAGCGGATCACCTCTCCGATCTGCGCCACGGACAGGGTCCGCCTCGAGTCGTACCCCTTGGACCGCTGGATGGCGACCAGCCTGGTCGCGGGCTTTATGGCAGCCCGGATGCCCTCGAAGTCAAAGCTTCCGTCGGGAAGCAGATCCACCTGACTGTAGGTGATGCCGTATTCGGCCAGCGACCCGGTGCAGGGCCTGATGCCGATGACTTCTTCCAGCGTGTCATAGGGCTTTCCGGAGACGGACAGGATCTCGTCCCCCGGTCTCGTATTGCCCGCCAGCGCGATCGAGAGCGCATGGGTTCCGCAGGCGATCAGCGGCCTCACGATGGCCGCCTCCGTGTGAAAAGCCGCCGCGTAGACCTTTTCCAGCGTATCCCTTCCCGTATCCCCGTATCCGTATCCGGTCGTGCCCGTGAGGCACGCTTCGCTCACCCTGCATTCCTGAAATGCCCGGATCACTTTGAGCTGATTATATTCGGCGATCCCGTCGATCTCCGCAAAACGCTCCGCAAGACTTTCTTCCGTCTTTTCTCCAAAAAGGATGATATCCCCGTCAATTCCGTATTGTTTCAGCAGTTCCGTTTTTGCCTGCGCAAGTTTATTCATTCGGTCTTCCAACTTCCTTTCCCCTGATGCCCGTCTTCTCTTCCACCATCTCCAGAACCTTCTGCAGAATCCGGAAGGTATCTCCCCCGTAATCGCTCCTCATGAGCCGGACGGCATCCCTGTCCCGCTTAAACCAGGTTTCCTGGCGCTTCGCATAATGCCGGCTCTCTCTCTTGATAATCCTGACCGCCTCGTTCAGGCTGTACTCCCCGTCCATATAAGCGAGCATTTCCTTATAGCCGATCCCCTGCATGGACACGTATGTGCGGTCAAGCCCCATCGCCCTGAGATATGCCACTTCGTCGGCCAGGCCCTCCTCCATCATGAAGTCCACGCGCCTGTCGATCCGTTCGTACAGAGCTGCCCGCTCGTCGTCCAGAAACACAAAGACCAGATTGTAGGGGGATTCCTTTAACCGCTCGGCCTCATTGTGATCGGAGATCCGCTCCCCCGTCTCCCGGAAATACTCAAGGGCCCGAATCACCCGTTTGATGTTATTCGGGTGAATCTCCGCGGCAGCGGCGGGATCGACGGCCTTCAGTTTTTCATGGAGACTTTCGGCGCCGTGCTCCGCGGCACAGGCGGCCATCTCCTCACGGAAGGCCGTGTCCGGCTCCGTCTCCGTAAAATCGACGCCCCGGGTCACCGCCTGGATATAAAAGCCCGTTCCTCCGCAGAGGACGGGCACGTGTCCCCGGGACGCAATGTCCCGGATGGCGGCATTGGCCATCCCGGCATATCTCGCCACGTCCATCTCCTCCGTCGGCTCGCACACGTCGATCAGGTAATGCGGCACGCCCAGCATTTCCTCCAGAGTTACTTTGGCCGAGCCGATGTCCATATATTTATAGACCTGCATGGAATCGGCGGAGATGACCTCCCCGTCAATTCTTCTGGCCAGTTCGGCCGCGAGCTCGCTCTTTCCCACGGCCGTGGGCCCCGCAATCACGATCAGGGGCTGTTTCGTCAATGCAGTCATCTTGTTTTCCACCTCATAAGAGTCTCTTGAACCGCTTCTCCAGATCACGCCGGGTGAACGAGATGATCGTCGGCCTGCCGTGGGGGCAATGATACGGATCGTCCAGCGCCATCAGGTCGTCCAGAAGCTGTTCCGCCTCTCTGACCGAGATCCGCTCCCCGCCTTTGACGGCCGCCTTGCAGGCCTCCGTCGCAACCCTGTGGACATAGGCGTCGATTCTCTCCACTTCGCCCGCGGGATCTGCTTTCATCTCCGGCTCCAGGTCGTCCAGAAGCTGTCTGAAGAGGTCCGCGGAATCGATTCCCACCAGACTGTAGGGGACGGCCCGCACGGCATAATCCCGCTCTCCGAAGGGTTCGATGTCAAAGCCGATCGCGCTGAACGCATCCATGGCGCTTAAAAGGACCTGCTCCTCGCGCGCGTTTAGCGAGACGATCATGGCCGGCATCAGCTCCTGGGAAGGCATGCTGCGCTCCGCGTACTGCTTCATCAGCTTCTCGAACAGCACCTTTTCGTGGGCCGCGTGCTGGTCAAAGAGATACATGGCATCGTCAAACTCGCAGATCCAGTAGGTCTGGAAAACCTGGCCCACGATTCTTCTGAAAGGCTTTGCCTCGCGCGAAAGAAAGACCGGTTCAAAGGTCTGCTGCACAAATCTGCCGCTTTTGGAGGAAGGGGTCCGCTCATCCCTCACGAGGGAACTGCCCTTAAAATCCCCGCTGTCGCGGAGGAGGGTTTCCCGGAGCAACTTCTCGGACTCCGCTGCCGCGCTGTCCTGCGTTCCCGGAACAGTTCTCTCTTGCGGCTTCCTGTCTTCCGGAAGCTGCGTCTCCGCCGGGTTCTCATCCGCTGCCATCTCGCGCGCCTCAGCCGGGTTCCGCTCAGAGTTCTGTTCCGGGTTCCGCTCAGAGTTCTGTTCCGGGTTCCGCTCAGAGTTCTGTTCCGGGTTTTGCTCAGATTTCTGCTCCGCTTCCTCGCGGATCCGCCTCTCCTCGAAGACTTCCGACGGCCTTGCGGTTTTTTGGGACTCTTCCTTTTTCTCCGTCTTTTTTCCGGCCTCCGCGGAAGCATGGATGATCATATCCAGATTCCGCAGCGTATACTCCACCGTGTCGCGCACCGCCTCGTAGACGGCTTTCTCGTCGGAAAAACGGACGTCCATCTTGGTCGGATGGACATTGACGTCCACGACCGAACTGTCGATCGAAAGCATCAGACAGGTAAACGGGTACTGGTGATTCATGAGCTTGGTGCCGTACCCGTCTTCGATCGCCTTCTGCAGGACGCGGCTCTTCAGGTAGCGCCCGTTGACATAATAATTCTCGAAATTGCGGTTGCCCCGAGCCAGGGAGGGTTTCCCGATCAGGCCCGTGATCCTGACCGCCCCGTTTCCACCTTCCGCCTTCACGGTTTCCCGCACGATCTCCCGGCCGTAGACCTGGCAGATCACGTCGGTGAGGCTGCCGTTTCCGGAAGTCGCAAGCCGCGTCCGCCCGTTCACGATAAAATTGAACGCGATCTGCGGATTCGACAGGGCCAGCTGCTCCACATATGCCCCCACATGCGAACTCTCGGTGAGCGGCGTCTTCAGGAACTTGGCCCTGGCCGGCGTATTATAAAACAGGTCTCTCACGATGATCGTCGTTCCGTCCGGAGCCCCGATCTCTTCGCAGAGCTTCTCTCTCCCGCCTTCGATCAGATATCTCACCGCGCTCAGTTCGTCCGGCTGTTTCGTGATCATCTCGACGCGGCTGACCGCCGCTATGCTGGACAGAGCTTCACCCCGGAAGCCCAGGGACGCAAGGGCGCTTAAGTCCGCCGCGTCGCGGATCTTGCTGGTCGCGTGGCGCAGAAATGCGTTCGGAATATCCTCCGGTTCGATTCCCCCTCCGTTGTCCGTCACTCTGATGAGAGAGATCCCTCCGTCGCGGATTTCCACCGTGATCCTGGTTCCTCCCGCGTCAATGGCATTTTCCGTCAGTTCCTTGACCACCGAGGCAGGACGCTCCACAACCTCCCCGGCAGCGATCTTGTCGACCGTCATCTGGTCCAGCACATGTATCCGGCTCATATTACTCCTGCTTCTTCCATCTGTTCTTCAGTCTGTTCTGAAGTCTGTAGAGTTCGTTCAGCGCATCGATCGGCGTCAGGTTCTGGACATCGAGGTCCTCCAGTTCTTTCAGGACGTCGTCATCCGTCACCGTATTGAAGAAGGACATCTGGTTCAGATCCACATCGTCATAATGGACGGGCCTGGACTTTTTGCCGGCCCCTTTGCTGCTGAGGTACTCGACGCCCTCCGTGATGTCCGCCTGTGAGAGCTGGGAAACCAGATTGTCGGCCCTGGCAAGGACCGCCTCCGGCACGCCAGCGATTCTCGCGACCTGGATGCCGTAGCTTTTATCCGCCCCGCCCCTGACTATCTTCCGGAGGAAAATGATGCCGTCGCCCTTCTCCTTGACAGCGATGCAGTAATTGTTGACGCCGTCGATCTTGCCCTCCAGCTCCGTCAGCTCATGATAATGAGTGGCGAAGAGCGTCTTGGCGCCGATCAGTTTTTTGTCCGCTATATATTCGATGATGGCCCACGCGAGCGCCAGGCCGTCGAAGGTCGAAGTGCCTCTCCCGATCTCGTCCAGGATCAGAAGACTTCTGGACGTCGCGCTCCTTAAAATGCCGGCCACCTCCGTCATCTCGACCATGAAGGTGCTCTGCCCGCTGGCCAGGTCGTCCGATGCGCCGACTCTGGTAAAGATCCGGTCCACCACGCCGATTTCCGCGGAATCCGCGGGCACAAAGGATCCGATCTGGGCCATGAGAACAATCAGGGCCGTCTGCCGCATATAGGTGGATTTGCCGGCCATATTCGGCCCGGTGATCACGGCGATCCGCTTGTTCTTTGTATCCAGCACCGTGTCGTTAGGGATGAATCCCTCGCTGTTTTTCAGCATCCGCTCCACGACCGGATGCCGGCCGCCCTTGATTTTGACGGCGCCGCCGTCGTTGACCTCAGGTCTCACATAGCCGTTCCTTCTCGCGACATAGGCGAAGGACTGCAGCACGTCGATCTGCGCCACGATATGCGCCGTCTTCTGGATGCGGACCACATTCTCCCCGATTTTGTCCCGGACTTCCGCGAACAGATCATACTCCAGCGTATATAACCGGTCCTGGGCGCCGAGGATTTTATCCTCCAGTTCTTTCAGCTCCGGCGTCGTATAGCGCTCCCCGCCGGTCAGCGTCTGCTTTCTGATATAATGCTCCGGCACTTTGTCGCGGAACGAATTGGACACCTCAATTACATAGCCGAACACCCGGTTGAACTTCACCTTCAGCGTGTGAATGCCGGTGGCTTCCTTTTCCCTCGCCTCCAGTTCGGCCAGCCACTGCCGGCCCTCCGATTTGGCGCGCCGGAGCTCGTCCACTTCCGGCGAATAGCCGTCCCGGATGATGCCGCCCTCCTTCATGGCAAGCGGCGGATCATCGCAGATGGCCGACTCCAGAAGCTCCGTCAGATCTTCGAGGACATCCATCTCTTTCTGAAAGCGCGCGCACATGGGACAGGGAAACTCGCCGAGCAGCATTCTGATATGCGGCAGCATGGACATGGACGCTTTCAGCGCCGTGAGATCCCTGGGATTTGCGCTTCTGTAGCTGATCCTTCCGACCAGCCGCTCCAGATCATAGACGGGATTCAGATATTCCCGCAGCTCTTCTCCCGAGATTGCATTTCCGAAGAAGGCGTCCACGGCTTCCAGCCTCTCCGTGATCAGCGCGCTGTCGATGAGGGGCTGCTCGATCCATTTCCGCAGGAGCCTCGCTCCCATGGCCGTCTTGGTACGGTCCAGCACCCAGAGCAGAGATCCCCGCTTCTCCTTGTCCCGCAGGGTCTCGGTCAGTTCCAGATTGCGCATGGTGTGGATGCCAAGCACCATGGAGGCGTCCGTCCGGTAGGGCCTGATCTCCGTGATATGGGACAGGTCGTTCTTCTGCGTCTCAAACAGATAGAGCAGAAGGCCTCCCGCGGCACAGATGCCGCAGGGATATTCCCGGATCCCGAGGCCGTCCATGGAGGCCGCGTGAAAATGATCTTTGAGGGTCATCTCGCAGACGTCATCATCGAAATAGCGGTCCTCCAGGGTGCTGACATACATGCCGTAGCGCTCGCGGAGCATCTCCGTGTCAAGTCCGGAGATCAGGACGGCTTCGTTACAGATCAGTTCTGAGGGCCTGATTTTGGAGAGCTCGTCCATGAGCTTGCCCAGACTGTCGGCCTCCGTCATCGTGAATTCACCGGTCGAGACGTCCGCGGAAGCGATCCCGAAGCGGTCGTCGGTGGAAACCACGGCGGTCACGAAACGGTTCTGCCCCTCCTCGTTCACGTCCTGCACGAGATTCGTGCCGGGCGTCACGATCCGGGTCACCTCCCGCTTGACGAGGCCCTTCGCAAACTTGGGGTCCTCCACCTGGTCGCAGACCGCCACCTTGTGCCCCAGCTTCACAAGCCGTGTAATATAATTGTCCACAGCATGAAAAGGCACCCCGCACATCGGGGCGCGCTCCGGCAGACCGCAGTCCTTGCCGGTCAGGGTCAGCTCCAGTTCTTTCGAAACCTGCACCGCGTCGTCGAAAAACATCTCGAAAAAATCGCCGACGCGGTACATCAGTATGCAGTCCTTATTCGCTTCCTTGGTAGCGAGGTACTCCTGCATCATAGGTGATAATGCCATTCTTTAAACCCTCTCGCCAAAATAATAAAAGCCTTTGCACTCAACGAGCCTGACTGGGAGAATGCTTCCGATATCCTCCTTCGTTCCGGGCAGGTGGACGACGATATTCTGCGACAGTCTGCCGCTCACATAGCCCTCCTCGCGGTTCTGCTCCTCCACGAGCACGTCCATGGTCCTCCCGGTGAATCGTCCGGACTGCTTTTCGCCGCTCTCCTTGACGGCGGCAAGCAGGCGGTTGAACCTCTCGTGCACGACGTCCTCCGGAATCTGGTTTTCCATGACGGCCGCCGGGGTCCCCGTCCTCGGGGAATAGATGAAGGTAAAGGCGCTGTCAAAGCCCGCCTCCTCCACAAGGCTCAGCGTATCCAGGAAATTCTCTTCCGTCTCCCCCGGAAAGCCCACGATCAGGTCCGTGGTCAGGGAGATGTCCGGGACGGCGCTCCGGATCCTGTCCACGAGACGCATATAGTCCTCTCTTGTGTAATGCCGGTTCATGCGCCGGAGGATCTCCGTGCTCCCGGACTGAACCGGCAGATGAAAATGTCTGCAGATCTTCGGTGTCCGCGCGATCACGTCGATGAGATCCTGTGACAGGTCCTTGGGATGGGATGTCATGAAACGGATCCGCTCGATGCCAGGGATCTCCGCCGCCTTTTCAAGGAGCTCCGCAAAGGACATTTTATTCTCAAGCGTCTTGCCGTAGGAGTTCACATTCTGGCCCAGCAGCATGATTTCCTTCACGCCGTCCGCAGAAAGCTGCCGGATCTCGCTTAAGATATCGTCCGGCTTCCGGGACCTCTCCCTGCCTCTCACGTACGGGACGATGCAGTAGCTGCAGAAATTGTTGCATCCGAACATGATATTGACGCCGGACTTGAAGCTGTTCTTCCGCCGGACCGGCAGATTCTCGACGATCACGTCCGTGCCCTCCCAGAGCTCGATCACTTTCTTCCGCTCCGTCAGGATGCGGTAGAGGAGCTCCGGAAACGTAAAGAGATTGTGGGTGCCGAAGATCAGATCCACGACCGGGTAGCTGCGCCGGATTTTTCTGACCACATGCTCTTCCTGCATCATGCAGCCGCACATGCCCACCAGGAGATCCGGGCGCTTTTTCTTCAGTCCGGTCAGACGGCCCAGCCTGCCGTAGACGTGCTGGTCTGCATTCTCTCTCACCGTGCAGGTGTTATAGAGGATAAAATCCGCATCCAGCTCGTCCTCCGTGTCCTCAAATCCGACAGCCGCCAGGATTCCCCGGAGCTTCTCGGAATCCCTGGCGTTCATCTGGCATCCGAAGGTGACCACGGACGATTTCAGCGCTCTTCCGTGGGCCTGTTCGATGACGGACAGCGCCCGGGCCGCCTTTTCGATGTATTCCTTCTGTCTGGCTTCCTGTTCCGACTCCGTCAGCGCTCTTCCGTCTGCATTTCTCTTTAACTCAGTCAATCCGTCTCCCTCTTCCACATTAACCGCGAATCTGTCCGTCGCCGTAAATGATATATTTATAAGTTGTCAGGGCCTCCAGCCCCATCGGTCCTCTCGCGTGCAGCTTCTGCGTGCTGATCCCGATCTCGGCGCCGAAGCCGAATTCGAATCCGTCCGTAAATCTCGTGGAAGCATTGACATAGACCGCCGCCGCATCCACCTCCCGCAGGAACTTCTGCGCATGCTCGTAATTCTGCGTCACGATCGCTTCCGAATGTCCGGTATTATAGGTGTTGATGTGCCGGATCGCTTCTTCCAGGGAATCCACCGTTTTGATGGACAGAATATAGTCCAGATATTCGGTTCCCCAGTCCTCCTCCGTCGCCGGTACGGACGAAGCGAGGTACTCGGCGGCCGCCTCATCGGCCCTGAGCTCGACCTGCTTCTCCCTGAGCTTTTCCTCCAGGGCAGGCAGAAGGGCGCTCCGGATATCCCGGTGCACGACCAGCGACTCCTCGGCATTGCACACGCCGATCCGCTGGGTCTTGGCGTTGAAAATAATGTTGACCGCCATCTCAATGTCCGCGGTCTCATCCACGTAAACATGGCAGTTCCCGGTGCCCGTCTCGATCACAGGAATCGAGCTCTCGCGGACAACCGTCCTGATCAGTCCGGCCCCGCCTCTGGGAATCAGAAGGTCCACATATTTATCCAGATGCATAAATGCGACCGCCGTCTCCCTGGACGTGTCCTCGATCAGCTGCAGCGCATCCTCGCAGACGCCGCAGTCGCGGAGCGCCTCCCGTAAGATCTGCGTGCAGACGCGGTTGGAGGAAAGTGCGTCGCTTCCGCCCTTCAGAATGGTCACATTGCCCGTCTTGAAACACAGGCCGAAGACGTCCGAAGTCACGTTCGGCCTGGCCTCGTAAATGACGCCGATGACGCCGATGGGGACGCGCATCCTGCCGATCAGAAGACCGTTGGGCCGCCTGTTCATGGAACTGACGGATCCGACCGGGTCCTCGAGCGCAGCCACCGTCCGCAGCCCCTCCGCCATGCCGGCGATCCGCTCAGAGTTGAGTGTCAGCCTGTCAAGCAGGGCCGGCTTCATGCCTTTTTCTTCCGCACGTTTTCTGTCTTCCCCGTTTGCGGCCAGAAGCTTCTCCGCATCTCTCTCCAGATATGAGGCCGCCGTGAGGAGAACCGCGTTTCTTACGGCCGTGTCCAGCGCCGAGACCGCCGGTACGGCGCTCCGCGCCCGCTTTCCTGTTTCCTCAAGCATCATAAAACCCTTCCTCCTTTATCTTAAAATGAGACTCCGTCCCTTTATTCCTGCGGCAGGTCATAGCCCAGATGTTCGTAAGCCGCTTCGGTTACCATACGCCCCCTCGGGGTTCTGATAATGAATCCCGTCTTCAGCAGATATGGTTCATAGACATCTTCAATCGTACCCGAATCCTCGCCGATCGACGAAGACAGGGTGTCCAGGCCGACCGGTCCTCCGCCGAACTTCACGATCATGGTCTCCAGGATATCGCGGTCCAGCTTCTCCAGCCCGAACTGGTCCACTTCCAGGATATCCAGTGCGTCCGCCGCCACGGCCGCGTTGATCTCCCCGTCGTATTTCACCATGGCGAAATCCCTGACGCGCTTTAAGAGGCGGTTGGCGAGACGGGGCGTTCCCCTGGAGCGGCGCGCCAGCTCCGACGCGCCCTTTTCATCGATTCTGACCCTGAGCCTCTCGGCGGTCCGCTCGATGATCAGCTTGAGCTCCGGCACGGAATAATAGTCCAGATGACCCACGACACCGAACCGGTCCCGCAGGGGGGCCGTCAGCATGCCCGGCCGGGTCGTCGCACCCACGAGTGTAAACTTGGGCAGCTCCAGGCGGATCGATCTGGCCGTCGCCCCCTTCCCGATCACGATATCGATCGCATAATCTTCCATGGCGGGATAGAGGACTTCCTCGACCTGTCTGTTCAGGCGGTGGATCTCGTCCACAAACAGGATATCCCCCTCCTGCAGATTATTTAGAATGGCCGCGATCTCCCCCGGTTTCTCGATGGCCGGCCCGGACGTCACCTTGAGGCTCGTGCCCATCTCGTTGGCGATGATGCCGGCAAGCGTCGTTTTCCCGAGGCCCGGAGGCCCGTAGAAGAGAACGTGGTCCAGCGCGTCCCCGCGCATTCTGGCAGCCTCCATGTAAACCCGCAGACTGTCCTTGATTTTCTCCTGTCCTATGTAATCCTCAAGTCTCTGGGGCCTGATGCCCTCCGACATAAGGACGCGGTCTTCTTTTGTCTCAGCCGTACCTGTTACGATCTGTCTGGCCATACAGCTCCTTATCAATCAGTCAGTTCTTCATCAAAATCTCAAAATCCCAGTTCAGAACAGTTCCTTCAGCGCCGCTTTAATGAGGGCCTCCGTGTCTGCCTCCGGAGTGAGCTGCAGGACACTCCGCACCGCCCTGTGGGCTTCCGTGCCCGAATAACCCAGGGCCGTCAGAGCCATGACCGCGTCGCGTCCGGCGTCGCCGCCCGCCTCTTCGGCAGCCTGTGCGGTATGCTGCGCTTTCTTTTCAAATGCATCCGAGAGCGACAGTTTA
>CACXFM010000176.1 GCA_902766955.1 uncultured Lachnospiraceae bacterium
AGCGCTTCCCGTTGTCCGTATTTCCGTGCGCCGCATGGTGGAATTCCTGCTCCGGTCCGGGGACATCGACAGAAGAGCCGTGAGAGCTGCGGATCAGGAGGCGGCCCTCGCGGGCGGCAGACTGCACAGAAAACTCCAGAAGGGGGCGGCCGGAGACTACGAGGCGGAAGTCAGCCTCACGAGTGAGAAGGAATTTCCTGATCTTCTCCTTAAAGTAGAGGGCAGGGCCGACGGGATCATCGACGGAAATGACCCTGACGCCCTCGCTTGTATCGATGAAATCAAGGGAATGTATCTGGATGTAAAGGCTCTCGAGGAGCCTTTCCCGCTGCATCTTGCCCAGGCCAGATGCTATGCCGCCATGTACGCCGCCGGGAGCGGCAGAAAGCGGATCGGCGTACAGGTGACCTACGGAAATCTGGAGAATGAGGAGATCCGCCGCTTCCGCTTCGAATACGAATCGGAAGAACTGCAGAAATGGTTTGAAGATCTTGTGGTCATGTACCACAAATGGGCGTCCTGGCAGATCGAACACATGAAGGCCAGGAACACATCCATGCAGGGGATGCCCTTTCCCTTCCCCTACAGAAAGGGACAGAAACAGGTGGCGGCTGTGGTCTATCATACGGTCGCGGAGGGCGGGCAGCTCTTTCTCATGGCGCCCACGGGCGTCGGCAAAACCATGAGCTGTGTCTTTCCAGCCGTCAGGGCGATCGGAGAGGGATGCGGCGACCGCATTTTCTATCTGACGGCAAAAAACGAGACACTGAAAAGCGGCCGGGAGGCCTTCCGCATACTGCGCGGCCGCGGGCTGGACTTCCGGACGGTACAGATTACGTCGAAGGACAAGATCTGCCCCTTGCGGGAGCCCTCCTGTACCCCGGAGGACTGCCCCTATGCGCGGGGACACTTTGACCGGATCAATGACGCCGTCTATGAGCTGCTTGTGACAGAGGACTTTTACGAGCGGGAGCTTCTGCTTTCGTATGCCGACGAAAAGAAAGTCTGCCCCTTTGAGCTGACGCTTGATACCGCCTCTTTCTGCGACGCGGTTTTGTGCGACTACAACTATGTCTTTGATCCGGATGCCAGGTTGAAGCGCTTCTTCGCGTCGGGTGTGAAGGGCGATTATATATTCCTGATCGATGAGGCCCACAATCTGGCGGAGCGGGGCAGCGAGATGTTCAGCGCCTCCCTGTGGAAGGAGCATGTGCTGTCCGCCAAAAAGGCCGTGCATGACAAAGACAAAAAGACGGAGAAAGCCCTTGCCAAAGTCAACAAGCTGCTCCTTGTCATGCGGCACGAGACGGAGGATGCTCCGACGGGGGCAGCCGTGCAGGTGCCATACAGGCTGTACACGCCTGCGGAACTGCACGCATTTTTGCCCGCCGTGCACAGTCTCTATGAGGCCATGCAGGACCTCTATCAGAACAGCGACGATGCCGTACTGAAAGAAGCACTGCTCGACTTTTACTTCGAAGTCCGCACGTTTACTTCCGTGTCCGAACTTCTGGGAGAAAACTACCGGATTTATACCGAGAAGACGGAGGAGGGATTCCGCCTGAAGCTGTACTGCGTCAACCCGGCGGAGCAGCTTTCGTCCGTCACGGACAGGGGGAGAGCCGCCATCTTTTTCTCCGCGACGCTTCTGCCCGTGGACTACTATAAAAAACAGCTGACGACAACGGAAAATGCACCTGCCGTCTACGCGCCTTCTCCGTTTGACCCGGCCAACCGGCTGATCCTTGCGGCGGCCGATGTCAGCACCCGGTATTCGGCCAGGACGCCGGACATGTTCCGCAAAATCGCTTCCTATATCTCCCGGATGGCCAGGGCAAGAAAGGGCAACTACTTCGCCTTCTTTCCTTCATACAAACTGATGAAGGATGTTTTCCGGGTATACCGGCAGGAATTTGATTCGGATGACGTCAACTGGGTCGTCCAGCACCCGGGCATGCAGGAGGACGACCGGGAGATTTTCCTTGAGAACTTTTATGAAGATCCGCCCAAATCGCTGGTCGGCTTCTGCGTGATGGGCGGCATGTTCGCGGAAGGCCTGGATCTCACCGGGACAAAACTCGTCGGGGCCGCCGTGGTCGGGGCGGGACTGCCCCAGGTGTCAAATGAAAGGGAGATCCTGAAGAGTTATTACGACGAAGCGGGCAGCGGCTTCGACTATGCCTATCGCTATCCGGGCATGAACAAAGTGCAGCAGGCGGCGGGCCGCGTCATCAGGACCGCAGCGGATGTGGGGGTCATCCTGCTTCTCGACGATCGTTTTCTCGAGCCTGACTACAGGCGCCTCTTCCCGCGGGAATGGGGCAGTGCCGGCATCTGCACGCTGGGCAATGCGGCGGAACTCATGCGGGAATTCTGGGATTCCCGCTCCGGAAACGGTGAAAATACGGGACAAAATGACACACCCCCGGGTTAATATCCCGTTAAATCGATGCAATATGACAGTTTATTACCTGCCGGGAGGATATTCCTTTTCGCGGGTCTGATTTTCTTTTATAATGATACACATACTATAGAGAGGCCGCATACGGCCCGAAGTCATCCGGACACCCCTGACATGAGTGACGTAATGGAGGAATGTAAGCATATGGTCAGAAGAGTATACGTAGAAAAAAAGGAAGCGTTTGCGGTCCGCGCTGCGGAGCTCCGTCATGAAATCCGTCATTATCTTCATATTGCCGGGGCAGAAAAAGTACGCGTCTTCATAAGGTACGATGTGGAAAACATTTCCGATGCCGTTTATGAGAAGGCTCTCCGCACCGTCTTTGCCGAACCTCCGGTGGACGATGTCTTCCTGGAGACGCTGCCCGAAGTTGAAAATGCACATGTTTTTTCCGTCGAGTACCTGCCCGG
>CACXFM010000177.1 GCA_902766955.1 uncultured Lachnospiraceae bacterium
AACGGACTGGCACCCTCTACAGAACTTGCCCGAAAGCTCCGTGACCACGGACTGCCCATGCGCCGCTTCAAAACAGGAACACCGGCACGGGCGCTGGCCCAGAGCCTGGACTACGATAAGATGCTCCCGCAGGACGGAGATCCGGAAGTAGTCCCCTTCTCTTTTATGAACGATCACCTGGAAGCCGAAGGCGGACAGGTCCGCTGCTGGCTGACCTATACGAATGAAAAGACTCATGAGGTTATCCGGGCAAACTTCCACAGGTCTGCCCTCTTCGGCGGACAAATCGAAGGCGTTGGTCCCAGGTACTGCCCTTCGATCGAAGACAAAGTGAACCGGTTCGCTGACAAGAAGCGACATCAGACATTCATCGAACCGGAAGGAAGGTATACGGACGAAGTGTATATCCAGGGTATGTCCTCTTCCCTCCCTGAAGACGTGCAGGACGCTTTCTACCGCACCATCGAAGGACTGGAGAATCTTGAGATCGTTCGGCCGGCGTATGCGATCGAATATGACTGCATAGATCCGCTGGCGCTCAAAGCATCTCTGGAGAACCGCCAGATCGAAGGACTGTTCTGTGCCGGACAGTTCAACGGCAGTTCCGGTTATGAAGAGGCAGCGGCCCAGGGATTGATGGCCGGTATCAATGCGGTCCAAAAGCTGGACGGCAAGGAGCCTTTTATTCTGGACCGAAGCGAAGGATACATCGGAGTTTTGATCGATGATCTGGTGACCAAGGGAACCAATGAGCCCTACCGTATCATGACCAGCCGGGCAGAATATCGTCTGCTTCTGCGACAGGACAACGCGGACCTTCGGCTGACCGAAAAGAGTTATCGGATCGGGCTGGCATCAGAAGAACGATATCAGAAAATGCTCCGCAAGAAAGAGATCCTTCAGAGAGAAACGGATCGTCTGAAAAGACTTGTCGTACAGCCGGAATCGATCAACCCGATCCTGGAAGAAGCCGGGAGTACGCCTGTCAATGCTCCCACACCACTGATCGACCTTCTTCGCAGACCGGAAGTGGGATATGATATGACTGCCCCCGCAGATCCCGGGCGCCCTCCCCTGTCACGTCACGAACAGCAGGCACTGGAAGTGCAGATCCGTTATCAGGGATATATCGAGAAACAGATCCGGCAGGTGGAAAGGTTCCGCCGGCTGGAGAACCGGATGCTCCCGGAAGATCTGGATTATCTTTCGATCGACGGGCTTCGGATCGAAGCCAGACAAAAGCTGGATCAGCTGCGGCCGGTGTCTGTCGGACAGGCTTCCCGAATTTCAGGGGTATCCCCTGCGGACATCAATGTGCTCCTGATCCATCTGGAGAGGATGCGCAGAACGAACAGACACAGTGAAGCGAGATCAAAGGAGAACGGTAATGGATAAGCCATACCTCTGCAGTACGATGAAAAAGCTGGACATACCGGATGAAGAACAAAAGGCAGAGACTCTCTTCGAATATATGGATCTGGTGCTCCAAAGAAACCATGAGGTCAATCTGACAGCGATCACAGGCCGGGAGGATTTCCTGAAAAAGCACTATGTGGATTCGCTGGCTGCGGCTCAGCTTGATGAATTCAGGAATGCGAAGACGGTCATCGATCTGGGAACAGGAGCAGGATTTCCCGGAGTGCCGCTGGCGGTTTGTTTCCCGGAGAAGCAGTTCCTGCTGGCGGATTCCCTGAACAAGCGGATAGAGATCATCCGGGAATTCTGCGGTGAGCTTGAGATCAACAATGTGACCGCGATCCACGGACGCGCGGAGGAACTGGGCAGGCAGAAGGATCTGCGGGAGCATTTCGATGTATGTGTCTCCAGAGCCGTGGCAGATTTATCTGTCCTGGCGGAGTACTGTCTTCCTTTTGTAAAGGTCCATGGATACTTCATTTCATATAAAGGACCCGATTGCGATCAGGAAGTCAGAGATGCAGAATTCGCGATCCGTAAGCTCGGAGGAGAGGTGGAAAAAATTGTAAATGTTGGCGAAGACACCGATACAGGCCATAATTTGGTCCTTATTCGAAAGATAGCGCCAACACAATCTGCGTATCCACGTAGGCCCGGAAAGCCCGCCAAATCGCCCCTGAGAGCTTCCAAATAATGTAAAATATACTGATGTTGGACGAAAGAAGTGTTTCATGTTTCACGTGAAACATTTTTTTATATTTAAAATATAATAGAGGTGACGCGCGATTATAAATGGAGTATAATAAAGCGGTGTTATTACTAAGTAATGAAACGGAGGACTGAATTGGGAAAAGCAATTGCAATTTTTAATCAAAAGGGCGGCGTAGGCAAGACAACGACGAATATCAATCTGGCCGCCTGTCTTGCAATGAAGGGGAAGAAGGTCCTTGTTCTTGATATCGACCCACAGGGAAATACGACCAGC
>CACXFM010000178.1 GCA_902766955.1 uncultured Lachnospiraceae bacterium
CCGCAGCAGATACTCCGCTCCCGGACGGGACTGATTCCTGCGGCTCTCCCCTCAGGATGGCCAGTGCATCCTGATACGCCTCCTCAACCGGAACGGGCGCAGTCCAGGACTCCGGCATCTGCTCCGCTCCTGACTGGGAATCCGTATCCGTTGCCGCGTCCGTCCCTGCCGGCGAGTCTGCCGGGTAAGCCGCACGGATCTCCCTGTCCTTTGCGATCAGGCGGTCGACCCGCTCATCTCCGTCCTTCTTATAAATATTGAGAAGCGTGTCCCTGTAAATCGCCGTCAGCCGCACGTCGCCGGTCGCATTATTGATGCTGGCAATGATCATCGTGTCACTGTTTGCCTGCTTCAGTTCACTCTGGTCACGGACATCCAGCCCCACCAGCACATAATTCGTATAGGTGACAGGCACTGAGAGTTCCTCTTCTTCAATCGCTTCCGCACCCGAGGATCCGTCCGCGGAAGCGCCGGAATCCGTCAGCCCCTCTCTCCGAAGAGGAACGGACGTAGGCCGCCTCCTCTCCATCACCTGCCGGACACAGATAAAGCCGGCAGCTGCCAGTACAGCCAGTATGATCAGCACAAACGGCCATTTTTTCCGTTTTTTCTCCATGTCCCTCTCCCTGTTGTGAGCATCTTCATAACCAAGCGTATCGCGAGACGAGTCGCATCCTGCACGAAATGTTTTTCTGTATCAAAAGGAATTGCGATGGATTTCCTTTTGGTACAAAAAAACCCCTGTCCGGGGGTATTCTCTACTGAGGTTGTGATGTTCATTGTAACACGAATCTGCCATACGTGCTATAATCGGGAATGCATAAAAGAGAGGAAAGGAAACTTTATTATGGCCTGTACTACTTTACTTGTCGGCAAACATGCATCCTATGACGGCTCAACGATGATTGCGAGAAATGACGATTCGGGATCCGGCCATTATACGCCCAAAAAACTCACCGTCGTTCTCCCGTCGGAACAGCCGCGTCTCTACCGCTCCGTGCTGAGCCACGTGGAAATTGCGCTCCCGGAGAATCCCATGCGATACTCTGCAGTTCCCAATGCGGTAGAAGGAGAAGGGCTCTGGTCGGGCGCCGGCGTCAATGAAGCCAATGTCGCCATGACCGCCACGGAGACGATCGCATCGAACGAGCGGGTGCTGGGTGCCGATCCGCTGGTTGTCCTCAGAAAAGCCACGGAGAACGCTCCCGAAGTGCCGGGCGGGATCGGCGAAGAAGACCTTGTCACGATTGTTCTTCCTTATATCCGGACTGCGAGAGAAGGCGTCCTGCGGACCGCGGAACTCCTCGAGACATACGGAACTTATGAAATGAACGGCATCGCCTTTTCCGACACGGATGAAATCTGGTGGATGGAGACGTTCGGCGGCCACCACTGGATTGCGAAACGGGTCCCGGACGACCACTATGTCGTCATGCCCAACCAGTCCGGCATCGACTCCTTCGATCTCGACGACGCCCTGGGCGAGGGCAGAAATCATCTCTGTTCTGCCGATCTCCGTGAATTTATCGCGGCGCATCACCTGAATCTGTCCATGGACGGGACTCTCAATCCGAGAGACGCCTTCGGCACTCACGACGACGCGGATCATGTCTACAACACACCCCGCGCCTGGTATATGCTGCGCTATTTCAATCCCCACAGTGCGGTCTGGGAAGGCCCGCGGGCAGACTACGGTCCAAGATCCGACGATCTGCCCTGGAGCATGAAACCCGAGAAAAAGATCACGGTCGAAGATGTCAAGTATATTCTGTCCAGTCACTACCAGGGGACGCCCTACGATCCCTATGCAAACGGCGGCGACACCTCTCTCCGGGGCATCTACCGCACGATCGGCATCAACAGGACGGATTTTCTGGCGCTCCTGCAGCTGCGGCCTTATATGCCCGCCGGGGCCTGCGCCGTCGAGTGGCTGGCCTTCGGATCCAACGTATTCAACGTCTTCGTGCCGTTTTATCCGAATGCGGAGCGCGTGCCGGAGTATCTCTCCTATACGGAGGAACTGCCCGATACGGGAAGCTTCTACTGGACCAGCCGGCTGATCGGGGCCCTGGCAGACGCCCATTATGCCAAGGGCAAAATCCATATCGAGCGCTATCAGACAGCCGTGCAGTCAAGGTCGCACGCGATCCTGAAGGAATATGACGCACTCATTTCGGAGGCTGCCGGCAGGGACGCTCAGGATACCGAAATCCGGGCGCTTGCCGAGGAGGCAAATGACAAGGCGGCAGATATGGTGCGGGAGGAATCTGCGGCGGTGCTCGGGAAGGTTCTGATTGAGGCCAGCAACGGGATGAGGAATTCGTATGCGCGATCGGATGCCTGAAAGTATGGGTTTCATTGCCTCGTGTGCGGAAACTGCTCGGCGCTTTATTGCCTCGTGTGCGGAAACTGCTCAGCGCTTTATTGCCTCGTGTGTGGAAACTGCTCCCTGATACTCAGGGTTCGGACGGCAAGAAGGTCTAAACCCGTAACACAGGCGGCCTAAAGGCTCAGAAAAAATCTTTAACTCGCAACAGGCTTATGTTCAATGGATATCTCATGTAAGCTCAGACAGTAAAGATTTTTTCTGAAACGGCCGCCTGTGTTACGGGAAGACCTTCTAAGCCGTCCTCTATTCGTATCAGGGAGCAGTTTCCCACACTTATGCACCTGCAGCCCGAATGGTGAATTCAGATGCTGCGGCTGCAATCCCCTTCCGGCGTCCGCCCGATCATCAGCACCTGACATTTCTCCGACAGATCCCTGCCCATGGACGCGACGGACATCCCGTCCTTCAGCCCCTCATATCCGGGCAGTTCAAAGAAGAATATCTCACGCAGGAGCCGTTTTTCTGCTGCAGGACTGTCATCCAGCTGTCCTTCGCATCCTCCAGGAGTTCCCCGATCATCGGGTCGAACCGGTATTCTCTCTTCATCAGACATCCGGCGCCGAAATTAGTGACCGCCGTGAGCGCCGCTTCCATCGGATCGGAAATCTCTTTCTGATATCTGGGCAGATAATCCTCCAGATAGGTCTTCAGCTCGGGATTGGTCACGCACAGTTTCCGTTCCGTTTCCGCAGGAAGTTCGCCGGGCCGGTATTTCTTTCCTTCATAGTAAAAATAGTTTTCCCATTCCGAGAGATACAGGCCGTCTTCATCCGGAAAGACCGTCAGCGTATAAAAGACCTCGCCCGCCGCATACCGGTCCGTCTCTTCCGAGCGCGCCGTAATCTCCGTCTCCCCCGGACCAACGGCCCGGATGGTTCCGTCCTCACTCACTTCCGCTACGGAAGGGTCTCTGCTTTCAAACCGGACCTGCAGCGTCCTGTCATAAGGCTGCCAGGAGACGGTCTGTCCGACATGCAGCGTATTCATCTCACTCGATGCATCCGGTTCCGGTTTTTCGGCATCGGATGAGGCCTCCGCAGAAGATTCCGTCCCGGCATATGTTTCCGCCGCGGATAAGGCTTCCGCAGAAGATTCCGCACCTGAAGATCCGTTTCCTGTTCGTGATTTCCAAAAAGGAGTCAGGACGTAAATGCACGCATCAGCCGGAAGTACCCGTCCTCCGCCGCCACGAGATCGGCAATCGCCACCGATTCATCGACGGTATGAGCCAGACTCTCTTCCGAAGGGCCGAAGCCGATGGTCGGGATCTGTTCTTCGCCCGCGTAGTGACTGCCGTTCGTACAGAAGCTGTAGTGGGAAAAGACCGGGTTGAGGAGCGGGCTCTCACACAGAGCTTCATATGCCTTCTTCACAAATGGTGCCTCTTCCGGATACTCCCAGGCCGGGAAAAATCTCCTGCCCGCGATCTCCGCTCCCGTATAACAGGTCTCGCGTCCTTCCGCCACATAGGCCCGCGCCCTGACGGACGGGTCCTTCTCCCCGAGTTCCCGCAGAACCTTCTCTATGGGCGCCAGTACACTCCCGGCTGTCTCTCCCGTCAGCAGGCGCCGGTCGTACGTCACCGTGCATTTTTCCGGCACCACCGAGGCGCCCGGATACGGATCCGACCGGATATCCGTGAGTTCCATGATGCCTTTTCCGAGGAATGCATTCTCCGGCGCGGGCAGCGCGCGGAGCGCCTCTATCACTTTGCACATGCTGTAGACGGCATTGAGCCCCTTCTCCGGATTCGAGGAATGGGCGGGAATCCCTTCCGTCTCCACGCGGATCTCCATGCGGCCCCGCTGTCCTCTCTTCAGATTCAGTTCGGATGCCTCACCGATAACGACCAGGTCCGGCCTGAACGTCCGGCTGATCTCCCGGGCGGCGACCCCTTCAAAGCATTCCTCGTGAACAACCGCGGCGATGCAGATCCGGCCGGCAAAATCTCCGCCGTATGTCTTTTTAAATCTTGCCGCCGCACACGCCATGGCTGCGAGCGCCCCCTTCATATCGGATGTGCCGCGGCCGTACATCCTGCCGTCTTCAATCTCCGCGCCGAACGGGTCATGCCGCCAGCTGTTCACGTCCTGTACGGGCACGGTATCAATATGTGCATCAAACAGAATGGTCGGTCCCTTCCTGTTTCCGCGCAGGATTCCGATCAGATTTCCTGTTCTGTCCGTCGCGATCTCATCAAATCCGGCATTCTCAAAAAACAACCTGAGTTCGCGGACCGCCGCCTTCTCTTCGCCCGAATAACTCCTCGTTCTGATCAGCTTCCCAAGGAGTGAAACAACCTCATTTTCTGCCATATCCTTCACTTTTTCTCCTCCCTTTCAATTGTCGTGTCCGCCGCCTTCTCTGACGGCTGCTTCGGGATCTGCCCCGGTCCCGCTGCCTTCTCTTATGACCGCTTCAGGATCTGCCCCGATCCCGCCGCCTCCGGCATCCACCGGTCGTGGTCCACAACGACCCTGCCGCCCACGAGGACATACCGGAACCCGGCGCACATCCGCTCCGGATCTTCGAAGGTCGCCTCTACGCGGAGCTCATCGAGTTTAAAAATGCAGAGATCCGCGGCGGCGCCTTCCTCCAGCACGCCCCGGCGGATCCCGAGAACGGAGGCCGGTCCGGCCGTCATTTTATAGATGCCTTCTTCGATGGGCATAATCCCGAGTTCCCGCACATAGCGGATCAGGAAAACAGGAAACGCGGCATACACACGCGGATGGAGGCGTCCCCCATCCGGGTATATTGCGTCCGAGATCACGCTGGAGAGCGGATCTCTGTAGAAAGAGATGATGTCCTCCTCGCAGGCAATCGTGTCGAGCATGGACACCTCGCAGTTTTCCGCCTCCAGAATGTCATAGAGCGTGTCACAGGGGCTGCGCCCCGTTTTTTCCGCAATCAGGCTGATCGCCTGGCCAGAATAGGCGCGGAACTGTTCCGAATGCATCGCGCCGGCCATGATGTGGTCAAAACCCACGAGCTCGACGATATTTTCGAAATCGTGGGAAGGTGTCCTGAGGGCGTGGGTCAGCGCCTCACGAAATGCGGGATCGCGCAGACCTTTTATAAATGCATCCGGCCCGCCCGCCTGGAAGGAGGGCGGAATTACGTGAAAGAGCTGTGTGGATCCGGTTTTATAGGGATAGAGGTCGAAGTCGATCCGCATTCCCTCTTTGCGCTTCCTGTGAATGAGTTCCAGTGTCTTCTCCGGCACGGCGTGCCAGTTCCGCGGACCGATACATTTCATGTGGCTTACATGGAGCGGTATTTTGAGGGCCTCCGCGACGCGGATCACTTCCTCCACGGACTCATAGGAGCCGTCGCCTTCGCTTCGTATGTGCGTGGTGAGCGGAATCCCGCTGCCCCGCAGGGGCTCCAGCACGCGGATCAGCTCTTTGTCATCGTATTCAAACTCGGGGGCATAACCGAGCCCCAGGCTAACGCCGAGGGCCCCGTCCCGGACGGCCTGTTCTATCGTTTTCCGGATCTCCCCCACCTCTTCTTCCGTGAGTTTTCCGGGTCTGTAGCCCGCCGTATGTGCGCGGATCGTGCCGTTTCCGGCAAGCATTCCCGTATTGACGGTTCTGGGCACGGATGCCAGTGCGCGGAAGTAGGAAGCAAGATCGCTGTCCGCCTCCTCCGCGCCGGGTATCGACGGCTTCGTGCCCGTGACCGGCTCCAGAAAATGCCGGATCTCCTCTCCGTGTTTCCCGGACGCGGGCATCACGGAGAGGCCGCAGTTGCCGTTCACGACGGTCGTGATGCCCTGCCTGTTCAGAAGCTCGTCGTCCCCTCCGTCTCTGCCCCGCAGGGCCCTCCAGTCGCCGTGCCGGTGAATATCGATAAATCCCGGCGTCACATAAGCCCCGCAGGCATCGATCACCTTTGTCCCTTCCGGTATTTTCTGCCCGCAGGATACCCCCTTCACGATCCGCGTGATCTTTCCGTCTTCCGCAAAGACCGTTCCGGGAAAGGGCGCCTCTCTCTTTCCGTTTATAATCAGTCCGTTCCGGATTACAAGTGATCCTTCTCTCATTTCAGTCATTCTCCTCCAGCTTTCTTATAGAAACTCTCAAGCATATCTAAAGTCATGGACTTCCGCTCATTGTAAATGACCTCGCCCTTTTTGTTGAGCACCACGGTCTGCGGCATCACGTCCGAGGCGTTCAGGATGGTCATAACCGGCCTTTCCGGTTTCTCCAGCGTAAACTTCAGATGATCCCATCCCTTGTCCGCGATATAATCCAGCATCTTCGGAGACGCTTCGATGGAGTTGTGGACGGCCAGAATTTCGATCTCCGGATGCGCCTTCTTCAGCTCTTCGAAATAGGGCAATTCCTTGACGCACGGCATACAGTATGTCGCCCACACATTGATGAAGACAACCTTTCCGCGATAGTCCGCCAGATGGAACGTACTCCCGTCGGAGATCTCGCAGGAGAAGTCCGCAAGCTGCTGTCCCACTTCATATCCGATGGGCGCCTGGCTGGTGAAATCTTCTGCCGGAGCCGCAGGAGCATTCTGCTCTCCGCCGTCCGAAACCGCGGCCTCTGCTGCGGCACTCTGCGCTTTAGCCTTCTGCGGTACATCGATAAAGTTGAAATACACGACTGCACCTGCAAGGACCGCGAGCAGCACGCCCCAGGCGATCCGTCCATTCCGTCTGCGTCTGGCTCTGACATCCTCCGGATCCGCGTTTTTCCCGCTCTCCGGTCCTTTCAGGGTAATGCTGCCGCACTTGATCGAGATCGCGCCCTGGGCACAGCTCTCCATACATTTCCCGCAGGAAATGCATTCGTGATCGCCCACGCGGCGGACATCCATCCCGCAGTTCCGCACACAGTTGCCGCAGTGATTACAACGGATGGGATCCACTTTCACGCCTGCCAGCGCAAAGCGGTTGAATAGTCCGTAGATTGCCCCCAGCGGACAGATGAAGCGGCAGAAGGACCTGTAGCAGAAAATACACGCAAGGCCGATCACCAGCATGATCGTAAACTTCCGGGTAAAGAGAATGCCGAGCTGCGAAAACAGATCTATGTTGTTGGGGCTCCCGAGCATCCCGATAGCGCCCTCAAAAGTGCCGGCCGGACAGATATATTTGCAGAAGCCGGGGAGCGGCACTTCATATTTCAGGCCGTACCACAGAGGGAATGCGATCACGAAAATCACGAGGATCACATACTTCAGATAAGAGAGGACGCGGGTAAAGGCGTTCTTTCTGATCTTGGGTGTCGGAATCTCGTGAAGAAGCTCCTGGATCAGTCCCAGCGGGCAGATCCATCCGCAGATGGTTCTGCCGAGCAGAATGCCGTACAGGAGGATAATGCCGAGCACATACCAGCCCGCCGTGTGGCCGGAACTTGCAAGTGCGTTCTGTATGGATCCTAAGGGGCACGCCCCCACGGCTCCCGGACATGAGTAGCAGTTAAACCCGGGCACACACATGGCCTTCGTTCTGCCGGTATAGATTTTCCCCTCCGCAAAGCCCTTCAGATTGGCATTGTAGAGAAGAGCGGCATAGAGCTGGACGAGCCTTCTGGTCGTCGGTCTGTGTTCCCCCCACCATTTTCTGATTTCAGCCATTTTTCAACACCTTCTCAGCCAAGACCGATACACTCGGAGCAGATTACTCTGGCCTTGTTCAACACATCTCCCATACTGCCGTTCTGAATTCCCAGGACAATAAAGACCACTGCCGCCGCCAGAACCAGCAGGCGGATCACCGTCATGCCTCTCGCGCCTGCAGCTGCCGGCGCGCTGCCGACGTTCTCCGAAGACTTTTCTTTTTCCTCCGCAATTCTTACCTTTGCGGCTTCCGTCTCACGCAGAATGCTCTTTTCCGAAAGCCTGGCCATCACAAGCATGCAGACAAATCCGAGTATGATCCAGGGCCCCGTCCCCGTCAGAAGATGCAGGAAGTCAGGCTCCGTCGTCTCCACATTGAAATGGGCCGGATTGATCATGTATAGAAAAACGGGAATCATACAGGCTGCAAAAGCGGCCCACCCTGAGACACGGTACTTTTTCTGAAGACCCCGCTCCCTGTTCATCTCCGCCGAGGGCACGGCGACTCTCGAGACCGTCAGGTCGCGGATGCAGCCGGCGTCTTTCACCGGAAGATCCGCCTTTTCATCTTTGATGCCAAGCAAAAGTCCCGCGGCCATAAACCCGATGGCACCGAAAAAGAGCGGCGCAATCCCGGCAAACGCCGCGGCAACCTTGTCCGGCGAGTAAATCTCAGCAAACAGGTCCCCCGCCTTTTTCAGTGCCTCACCCTCCCGGTAGAGCCGGATCGCCGCTGCCGACAGCAGGAGGACGAGTACGACGCACAAAACTGTCTGAATGATCAGATAGACCTTTTTCCTTGTCATAACCACAGTGTCTTCTTTCCTTAAATTTATAAGTAGTATTTGAGAATGTTGTTCATGCTCCTGGTAATGTGGGCGGTCATCTCTCCGCGGGCCCGCTCCGCATCTCCGTCTCTGACGGCCTCGAGGATCCGGATATGCTCCTCGGTCGACTTCTCATAATGCTCCAGTTTCTCCGGTCTGGAATGGCCGGTACTGGGCCCGTTCCACAGCTCCATCAGGTACTGGCGGAGCTTCAGGTTGTCCGCGGCGTTCCAGACGGCGGTATGAATCTGCTGATTCAGCTCCGTATAATCGGCCACATCCAGCCGGTCCGCCCCCTGCTCCTTCATTTTATATGAGCGGGCAAGCAGCGCTTCCGTATCCATTCCGTTTTTCGCGGCACGGGCGGCGGCCTCCGCCTCGAGCAGGATGCGCATCTCAAAGCTGTCCTTCACGAATTTCCGGTCAATTGCATTGACAATGGCGCCCCTGTTCATGCGGAGTGTAATAAGTCCCTCCGATTCCAGCGCCTGAAACGCTTCCCTGACCGGAGTCCTGCTGACGCCCAGCTGCTCCGCGATTCCGGTCAGGCTCAGTTCGTCCCCGCTCTTGTATTCTCCCGAAAAAATGGCCTTTTTTACAATCGAGGCAATCCTCACCCTTGCCGGCATGATCTTCAGAGTTTCCATCCGTCCCTCCCTTGCAGTGTATACGATATACAATTCACTCTAATCAGTTCTTCTTTCTTTGTCAATACGCACCAAAAACCGTTTTCTTCTGAAAAATAAATTCTTCCTTTCCGGCACTTGCAATTCCCCGCCTGTCATGTTAATATCTGTATATCGTATACAATATACAATATACATTTTCTTGAGACAGGAGGACGTCACTATGCATGCTCTGGAAAAAATTCTTGCCCGGAACAGCGGACGGAAAACCGTTCACACCGGAGAAATCGTCACGGCCAAGGTCGACTTTGCCGAAATCAACGACCTGTATCTCCAGACTGTCTATTCATTCTATGAGATGGGCGGGGAAAAGGTATGGGATAACGAAAGATGTGCTTTTGTCTTTGACCACTATGCTCCTTGTCCGGACATCAAAAGCGCACAGAACCACAAGGAAATGCGCGCCTTTGCACAGAAAAACGGCCTCCGCTTCCACTTCGACACAAACTGCGGCGTCTGCCATCAGGTGATGCCGGAAGCCGGCGTGATTTATCCCGGCATGATCGTCGTCGCCACAGACAGCCACACGACCACGCACGGTGCCTTCGGCGCCATGGGAACAGGATGCGGCGCCACGGATATGGCCACCATTCTGATGACCGGCGAGCTCTGGTTCCGCGTGCCTGAGATCATCGAAGTCCGTCTGGAGGGACAGGCTCCGGAGGGCGTCTTCCCCAAGGACGTGATCCTGTCGGTTCTCGGCCGCATCCGTGCAGACGGCGCCGTCTATAAGGCCATCGATTTTACGGGCAGCTATATCGAGCAGCTGAACGTGGCGGGCAGGATGACCATCTGCAACATGGCCGTGGAGATGGGCGCCAAGACGGCTTATATGCAGCCGAACGAAGACGTTCTCAACTACGTAAAGGAGCGCGCGGTGCGCCCGTTCGAAGTACAGTACACGGATCCGGATTTCGTGTATGAAGAGAGTTATGTATTTGATGTCTCCGCGATGGAGCCGCAGCTCGCCTGTCCCGACAGCGTGGAAAATGTCCACCCGCTCTCCGAGGTGACCGCAAAAGAGGATGTGATGCTCAACCAGGGCTACATCGGCAGCTGCACGGACGGACGTGTGGAAGACATCGCGGTCGCGGCAAAAATACTCAGGGGGCATCATATTCCGGAGCACACGAGACTCGTCGTCGTTCCCGCATCCCGCGAAGTCATGCTTGCATGTATGGAGAAAGGGTATATTCAGGATCTGATGAATGCCGGCGCCACGATCACGACGCCCGGCTGCGGTGCCTGCCTCGGGGCGCACGAAGGGATTCTCGCTCCGGGAGAAATCTGCATTACCAGCACAAACAGAAACTTCCCCGGCCGCATGGGCTCGACGGAAGCGCACCTGTATCTCGCATCTCCCGCGACGGTCGCCGCGAGCATGATCAACGGGCGGATCACGGATCCGAGGAAGTATTTATAAGAGGAGGTTTCGTATGAAGACAAAATTGAGCGGCAAAATCATTGTGGTCGGCGACAATATTGATACGGATCAGATCTATCCCGGACGTTTTCTGGCCATCACCGATCCGAAGGAGATCGGAAGCCACTGTCTGTGCGGCGTGGACGAATCCATCGCCGCCAACTTCCCGCAGGGCGGCATCGTCGTCGCCGGCAGAAACTTCGGCTGCGGCTCCAGCCGCGAGCACGCTCCGATCGCCCTCCTCAACATGGGCGCTTCCGCGATCCTTGCCGATTCTTTCGCGAGAATCTTCTTCCGGAACGCCGTCAATCTCGGCCTCGTCCCGGTGATCTGCAAAGGCATCCGCGACAAGGTCAAAGACGGCCAGACCCTGACCCTCGATCTCGAGGCGGGCACCGTGACCGTTCAGGAGACCGGCGAAGTCCTGCCCTGCGAGAAGCTGGGCGACCAGGCCATGAAGATTCTGGAGGCGGGCGGAATCAAGCCCCTTATGAGGGCCCGCTTCGCGAAAGAAGAAAAATAAAAAAACAAACGTGCAAAATCCCGCCTCTGAACTTGCATCAGCCGTTTTCCGGTATTCTGACCGGGGAGGCGGAGGCGGCCGACTCTGCCGCCGCAAAGATCACCCGCATGGCTTTCAGTGCCTCAGCCCCCGTGCTGCGGCACTTTTTTCCTGTCAGGATGCAGTCGATGAATTCGTCGATCATTCCGGACGGGCGGTTTTCCGTTCTCTCTCTGTCTCCCGGGAGGCGCCGCACGCCCTCTCCTGTTTCCAGAAGCAAGGAGTCCTCCCCGTCTTCACCGCAGCGGATCGCCCCTTCTGTTCCGCGGAGCACGACGGAATTCCGCCCCTGTCCGTAGTTGGTCCAGCTGACGTACATCGTCCCGTTTGCCCCTCCCTGCAGACGGAAGAAGCACCAGGCATTATCTTCCACGTCAATCGGCCTCCCGTCCGGATATGTCTTGTCCAGAGTCGCGGTATGAGCGCTGACTTCCGTGACAGATTCTCCCGTCAGGTAATGAATGAGATCTGTTTTGTGAATACCCAGATCCGCCAGCACGCCCATTCCGGCCTCATTCTTTCTGAAAAACCATGGATCCGCCGTCCCCGTCCATTCGTCCGGTCCGGCATGCGAAAATTCGGCCTCAAAAGACAGAAGTTTCCCTATGGCACCCCCTTGAATAAGTCCCGCGGCGATCACATGGGACGTCAGAAATCTCTGATTATGGGCAATCATCAGCAGACGGCCCGCCTTTTCCGCTTCGGCCGTCATAGCGGCACATTCCTCCGGAGACATGGCCATCGGCTTTTCGCACAGCACATGCATCCCGGCTTTCAGCGCCCGCACCGCATACTCCGCATGTGTGACATTGGCGGTGCAGATACTGACGGCATCGAGATCCATGGAGAGCAGTTCTTCCACGCTCCCGCAGACGGTACCTCCGTACTGCTTCTGCATGTTTTCGGCTTTTTCCCGCGTCCGGTTATAGATCGCCGCGATTTCCACGTCATCCCGCGCGGCAAATTCCGGCAGATGTCTGCGGACTGCGATCGCGCCGCAGCCGATCACGCCGATTCTTAATCTTCCGCCGTCTCTTTTTTCCATTCTCTTAACTCTCCATTCGTGCATTTTTTGCGCAGCCCGTTTTGCGCGGAGGACCGGCAAAGCCGTCCGCCTCCCTCATAAATAAGCCGCCGGAATCTGCTCACAAAAAAAGCAGAAGCACCGCAAGTGCGGCAGCGGGAACAGTGACGGTGTCCCATTCTCCGGGTGAGTATGTTTCTGTCGCGGCGCCGCATACGGCTGCCGCAAAAACCGCGGCGGCTGTCCGCCCGGATGCCATCCCTTAATGGAAATACAGCAGAAGCAGTCCTGCCGTGAACGAAACCGCAAGCATCGCACCTGTCCCCTCCAGGGATTTCACGCCGCCCGTGCCCACAAATCCGGTTCCGAAACCGATGGTCAGGCCGAAAAAGAGTGAGATGATCACGCCCTTTGCGTCCAGCTTTTCTCCCTTTGCTGCTCCTGCTGCCGCAATGATATACCAGAAAACTTCCAAAAAGCCCTCACCTCCCTGTCATGTCTTCGGTTATCTGCCATGATGTACTGCTTTTATATTCTCCGGATTCCTTCCGGGATTTACTGCTTTTATATTCTGCGGATGCCCTCCCAGATATACTGCAAAACTGTATCCGGCAGAAGCTTTGAGAAAAGCCTGTGCAGCGTGCAGACAATTCCCGGCGTCACAACCGGCAGGCCTGCCCGGATCCCCGCAAGCGACAGCGCCGCAACCGATGAGACGCGGGAAGACAGCGGATACGAACGGATCGCAGAGCCTTCAGACGTTTCCGCTTTTTCTATGAATTCCGTATCTCTGATCCAGTAAGGACACACCGCCGTCACCATAATTTTGCGGGGGAGAAGCTCCATCCGGAGAGCCCTTGTGTACCGGAGCAGAAATGCTTTTGACGCCGCATAAATATTCAGTTTCTGAAAAGGCTGGAAAGCTGCGGTAGAGCAGATATTGACAACATGGCTGCCCTCCCCAAGAAACGGAAGGCATGCATTGACAAGCCTCACCGCGGCCTTGCAGTTCAGGTCGATCATCCCTGTCTGCTCTTCTTCCGGGATCGTTTCGGCGCTTCCCATCCTGCCGTACCCGGCACAGTTAACCAGATATCTGACAGACACTCCTTCGCTTCGCATTCGCTCCGCCAGCTCATCGACCGCACCCTGCGCGGTCAGGTCTGCTGCGTAACATCTGGCAGGATGCCCGAGTCCCCGCGCGGTCTCCCGCAGTTTCTCTTCCCGCCTTGCGATCAGCCAGAACTCGTCAATATCTGGGCTTTTCCGGTCCAGGCGGAGCGCATATTCCCGGCCCAGGCCGCAGGAGGCGCCGGTGATGATAGCAATCCTTTTCTGTGGTTCCGCGCTGCCCGAAACATGTGTCTGCAAGGCATCATTTGCCCCCTCAGCCGATATACTTCCTTTTCCGGCTTCTTCAGAGACACGATTCTTCGCCTTGCGGGAAGGCAGTCTGTACCAGACCATCTCAAGAAAGATGATCAATAAATGAACCAGAAATGCGGTTACTACAATCGAGCCGGCCATGCGGACAAAAGCATTCATACCAGTCACCTTCTGTATCCGGTCAGTATTTAATTGTAAGTTTAAGGAAAGCAGGAAAAAAACTCAAGATTTGAATTTGAAGAGGTATACCCATCAAAGAAAATAATGTGAAATGATTTCCCTGACTACTTTCATGTTCAGGGGATGCGATTTTGTTTCAGACGTGATGATCAGTTTATCTCCGGGATAGATCCCGGAAAGTATGTAAGATGTAACTTTCCTGACGGCCTTTTCTGCATAGCCTTTATCATCCATCCTTCCCTGATGCTCCCAGTAAAACTCCTTTCTAAGTCTCAGATTCAGTATCGTAAAATCCGGATAAACGGTTCCTAATCCTTTCAGATAGACAGGATATTCATACCTGTATGGAATTCCTTCCTTTGCCAACGTATTCGCAATTATGATCTCTGATTTTGATCTGACGATCTCGCCCCTGTCCGTAACAAAAGCTTCATCAGCTTTTATATCTTTTCCGATGTAAGAGACACTGTTCCAGCGTTTAAGAAACATCTCATCGGTTTCTTTAAACGGCACGACAATCTCTTTTCTTTTATCGCGAAGCCCCATATAGATTTCTTCCGGAAAATCAGACGGACATTTTTTCAAATAGGCTTCAATTGCTTTGATTTCCTGCTGCACAGACTTCAGAACCTTTTCATCATAGTTCTTCTGGGCAAGGGCTTCGATCAGCGGCATGTTTTTCTTTGTGAGATATGTTCCAAATCTGTCTGAAGATGTTTTACGAAGATAATACTGAGTCCTTTCAGCGTCAGAACTGATTCTCAGTGTGCCGTCAGGTGCCTTTTTCAATCGCTTTTCGATAGTTTTTGATAATTTCAAGAGATACTGCAATCTGGCTGTTAAGCTCTCTTTCATTGATGTCATTTCTGTCCTCCTGTCTTTTCTCTGTGTCTGTCATGGTTTATGCTTCTATTTGCCTCAATGGTGCAGCCGCATCTCTTGGTTTCTTGTTTTGCGGCCGCGCCCACTGCTGCTTCTGAGTTGGTTTGGGCTCCATCATGCGGCTGCATCTCTTGTTTTTCTTGCTTTGCAGCCGCGCCTGATGCTGATTTACAGGCGATTTGAGCTTCATTGTGCGGCCGCATCTCTTGTTTTTCTTGCTTTGCGGCCGCGCCTGATGCTGATTCTGAGGTGATTTGAGCCCCATCGTGCGGCCGCATCTCTTGCTTTTCTTGCTTTGCAGCCGCGGTATGTACTGATTCAAAGGGATTTTAAGCTTGTTTTGGACTCCCTCGAGCGGCCGCATCTCGCAATTCTTATGATTGCAGCCGCTCGAGGATTCAATTTCAGAATAGATAAACAAGATCAGGAAATGATTTGTAAGATAAGTAAGCAGAAACCGTCAAACTTCATATGCAAAAAGCTAAACAGAAGTGTTTCACTCACATCATGAGAGCATTATACACTCTTTCGCCAGCAGATTCATCTTCTCAAGATCAGCAGGCTCAATCTCTCGCAATCGTCCAGGCGATCATAAGACTTGCCATTGATTCACGGTACCTGGCACCTTATCTGCCGATTTTGCGTCCGCCTGGATTTCATTGCCAATGCTGCAAGTATTATGTTTGATTATATCGCAAAAGTGACAACGGGGACAGGTCCCTGTTGTCACTTTGCATGTGTTTATTTTGCTTTACCCAGCACTTCCGGGTTCAGCAGATCTCTTCCGATATCCTCCCCGTTCAGGAATGCCGCCGCAATGTCGATCGCTTTGGCGTACATATTCCAGAGAGCCTCTCTCGTCTGCGCGGAGACGTGAGGTGTGAGAATCACATTGTCCAGGCCGATCAGCGGTGAAGTCACCGGGAGCGGCTCTTTCGCAAATACATCCAGTCCGGCCCCGAGAATCCTTTCTTCCTTCAGGGCCTCATAAAGAGCCTCCTCATCGACCAGGTTCCCGCGAGCTGTACAGACGATCACCGCCGTCTCCTTCATCAGTGCGAGCCGCTCCGCGTTGACGATGTGATGGTTCTCCTTTGTGTACGGCACATGGACACTGACTGCATCACTTTCCCGGAAAATGTCATCAATGTCAACCTTCTTTACGCCAGCCCTCTCCGCAGCTTCGTCCGGGAGATAAGGGTCGTATACGAGTATCCGGCAGTCAAAGCCCAAAAACAGCTTCGCGAGGCGGGATCCGATCGCGCCGAATCCGAGAATTCCAACCGTCGCCCCGTGCATTTCAGAGCCGATATTGCGAACCCACTTTCCCTCATTTACACAATTACGGTTCCTGACAAACTGCCTTTTCGCGCCCATGATCATGGCAAAAGCCATTTCCGCCACGGCTTCCGCATTGGCCGCAGTCGTTCTGGAAATGGCAATTCCCGCCTCGGTGGCATCCGGGAGATTGACTGCGTCAAAGCCCACGCCGTATCGGACAAGTAGCTTCACTGAGTCGTTAATCTGCGAAAAGATCTTTTTGTCGTAGGGCTCCACATCAATGATCCCCGCATCCGCTCCCCTCAGGGCCTCCACCGCTGCCTCCTCCGAAAAAGGCTGCATCGGCTTCCAGATATATTCAAGCTCTTTTTCTGCGGCATACTCCGCCGCCCGCTCGTTCAGCCCGTTTACAAGCTCTGACGGTGTCCCGTACAGACATACCAGTTTTTTCATATGTCGCATATCCTTTCTTTTGTTTCTCGGATGTAAAGAGGGCCTTCTCCGGGAAGGCCCTTCCCGTTTTATGAGAAGTAGACGCAGGCTGCATTGTTGTAATAAATATCCGCAAGCTCTTCTTCGGTGAACAGATCTATGTCCGCAAGGTAGTCAGCGAGATGCTCATAGGTGTCTTGCGTAGCCGCAAACGGAGCATCGGTACCCCACATCAGCTTCTTTGTGCCGACGATGCCGGCCGCCTCCGCAAGATACTCCTTTGTCTCCGGATAAGGATAGGCATCGGGAGCCATGATTTTCGGCATGGCCGCGATATCAAACCAGATATTTGCCTGCGAGAGCATCATGAGCTCCGCCTTCCACTCGCGCCTTTTTTCCCGCATCGGCGCCAGAAGGTGGCAGATCACGACCTTCAGGTCCGGGCAACGGTCGGCGATCCGCATCAGTGCTGCCGTCTGGTGGCTCTCCATCAGGATATCGCCCACATCAAGGGCGACGACGCCGTGATTCTTCTCGATCAGCCGGTAGATCTCCATCATGCGGTCCCCGGACAGATCGAAAGGATCATGACAGCCCATCAGTCCGCCGCCGCTGCTCACTTCGAATTTGACAAGATGAAAATGCTTCTCCTCCAGGAAGCGCGTGAGCGCCTCCATGTGGTTCGTCGCGAAGGGATCGACCTCACAGGAGGGGCAGAACCGGTCCGGATATTTTTCAAGGATCTCTTCGTGATAAATATTCTGGAAGCCGTACATACTGCCGTTCATGAGGACGGCCTTCTCGACTTCATTGCGGTCCATGAGCTTCAGAGCCATTTCCGCGGTGAAATTCTCTTCCCCGTAATCTCCGTTCTGAGGAAGCAGATCAAATACCTCCCCGCTGCCCCACTGCGCCTTCCCGTTTCCTACCGCACGGAGCTCCCCGCGGCGGCAATAGCCGGCCAGCACTTTCGCAAGATGAAGATGCGCGTCTATTTTTTTTCATACAGATTCTCCTCGTTTTTTCACTTTTCTGGCCTTCTTCTTTGACTGATCCGCGTGCTGCATCGCGTCAAATGCAACCGCCACGATAATCACGAGTCCTTTTACAAGTCCGGCATGTGTCGAAGGCACCGACATCAGGTTCAGTCCGTTGTTCAGAAGTCCCATCAGTACCGCGCCGAAGATGGCGCCCGGAACGGTTCCCTCGCCGCCGAGGAGTGAGACGCCGCCGATGACGCCGGCTGTGATCACGTCGTTCGTATAGCCGGAACCCGTCGAAGAGGAAGCCTGCTGGGTCATGGAAGCAAGCACGATACCGCCGAGAGCGGTCGTCAGTCCGGAGAGCACATAGCAGCCGATGGAGACGCCCTTGACGTGAATTCCGGAAATAGCCGAAGCCATACTGTTTCCGCCCACCGCGTACACATAGCGGCCATACACGGTTTTTCTCAGGATAAACCAGCTGATCACCGCCATCACAAGCATAAAATACACCGGAAGCGGAAACCCGAGGATTTTCATCGCACCGATCGCGGTAAAGGCCGGCACTGTGCAGCTGACGATTTTGTTGTTCGTCAGAACCATCGCCAGTCCAAGAAAGATACTCTGCGTCGCAAATGTGACCAGGAATGCCGGTATATGGAACGTCGTAATGATCAGTCCATGTACCGCTCCGGCCAGCGCGCCGACCGCGAGTGCCGCAACCACACCGACGCACACCGCCACCGGTGTATCACCCAGCAGATGCGTGATTTCCACGACCACGACGGCGGTAAAGGCGCACAACGTCGCGATCGACAGATCGATACCGCCGATCAGGAATACAAAAATCGTTCCGCAGACCATGATGCCGATCACCGAAACCGACCAGAGGACGTTGCTGAAGTTATTCAGCGAAAGAAAAGCTTTCGGACGCAGAATCGAAAGAATCACGACGAACGCGACAAGGATCAACGGTTTACTGTATTTGCTCCAGTTGAACTCTTTCATTTTTCCGCCTCCTGTTCTACGCCCTGTCCCGCGGCCAGGACCATTGCCTGGGTCACTTCCACGTTCTTAAATTCCTTTACAATATCACCCTTGCGCATCACGAGGATCCTGTGCGAGACTCTCAGAAGTTCCTGCAGGTCACTCGTGACGACGATCACTGCCACGCCGTTTTGTGCCAGTTCTTCCAGGATCGAATAAATCTCGTCCTTGGCACCGACATCGATACCCGCGGTAGGTTCGTCGACGATCAGCAGTTTCAGATCCCGCATCAGCCATTTGCCGAGGACGACCTTCTGCTGATTACCGCCGGACATGACGCCCACCTGCTTGTCCGGATCCGAGGGACGGATATCGATCGCCTTAATCGCCCGCCTGCTCATATCCAGCTCGTCCGCGTCCGATATAGCTGCGCCGTTTTTCTTAATGATGTCATAGTTGGTGAGCGCGACATTTCTTGTGGTGGAAAGAAGCGGAATAAAGCCCTGGTTCCGCCGGTCCTCAGGTACGAATCCGATGCCTTCCAGAATGCTTGCCCGCGGAGAAGGATTCAGCTTCTTCCCGTCCAGAGTGACTTCACCGGATGCAGCCTTGTCAATACCGTAAATCGCCCGCACGACTTCCGTGCGTCCGGCGCCGATCAGACCGCCCAGCCCGAGGATCTCCCCTATGTGTACCTGAAAGCTGATATTCCGGAACCTGTCCGTGGCATCCGTCAGTCCCTTCACGTCAAGCCGCACCTCTGCACTGTCGTCGGAGTGAAGCATTTTCTTAGACCCTGCAGATTCATCCACCACCTTTCCGATCATGGTCTCGATCACCTTTGCCGGAATGATTTCTTCCTTTTCCAGCACTGCCGCGTTCTTTCCGTCGCGGAGAATCGTCAGACGATCCGAGAGCTTATAGACTTCTTCAAGACGGTGGGATATGTAGATGATAGAGACGCCCTGGCTCCGGAGCTGTTCGATGATGCGGAACAGCATCTCGGCTTCCCTGCCTGACAGCGACGCCGTCGGCTCGTCCATGATCAGCAGTTTGGAATTCTGGGACAGACCTTTCAGGATCTCGATCAGCTGTCTCTGCCCGATGCCGAGATTGTCCACGACCGTCGTCGGCTTAAGCGGAAACTGATAGCGGTCAATCAGTTCCTGGGTCATGCGGTTCATCTTTCCGTAATCGATAAACGGCCCGTTCCGAGGCTCCCTTCCCAGAAAGACATTCTGCGCCACCGTAAGCGGCGGGATGACGGAAAGCTCCTGATAGATACAGGCAACGCCGAGCTTCTGGCAGTCCTGATAGTTATTGATTTCTACAGGCTTTCCCTCCCAGTAGATCTGTCCTTCGTCCTTCGAATAGACGCCGGTCACGATCTTGATCAGGGTGGACTTTCCCGCACCGTTCTCTCCCATCAGGGCGTGAACTTCTCCCGCCTTTACTTCAAAGTGCACGTCCTGTAAAACCGGGACGCCGGAGAAGCTTTTATAAATATTTCTGGCTTCAAGTATCGTACTGCCTGCCATTATTCCAACCCCTCCTTTGCACCTTGTTCTTTTGCCTTTTTGTCCATGCGGGCTTTGTAAGTCGCATCAAAGATCACGACGGCAATAATGATGATGCCCTTGATGACATACTGATAAGACGTATTCATATCGAGCTTGCGGACTCCGTTTTCCAGTGTCGCCATAAACAGGGCGCCGATCGTGGTCCCGATCACATCCCCGGATCCGCCGGAAAGCGCCACGCCGCCGACAACGGCCGCAGCGATCGGATTGAACTCAAAATCCGTGCCAATCGCAGTCGTCGCGCTCTGGAGGCGCGCCGTTGTGAAGACAGCGCCGACAGCCACGGTAAAACCCGTGATAACGTAAGCAATCAGCTGCGTCATTTCCACATTGATACCGGAGAGCGTCGCCGCCTTCCTGCTCGCTCCGACGGAATACAGATTGGTTCCGTATCTGGTGTATTTCAGTACGATCTGTCCGATCAGCACGATGACGATCATCGCCATGATCACATAGTAGAATTTCCCGACGCCGGTACCGAGCCAGACATATTGGGAATGCGTCATCGGCTGGCTCTTGATCACTCCGTTGGCGTCCTTGATCGCGATTATATAAGTCAGCGCGCGGTAAATGCTCATCGTGGCCAGTGTCCCGATGAACTCCGGAACATGAAGCTTTGCGATCACGATTCCGTTGAAAAGACCGCAGGCAAGACCGACCAATATGCCGATGAGCACCATGACCTTAAACGGCAACAGCGTGTATTCATAAATATTGGCCATCGTCATGCCGACCAGCGCCATGGCGCTTCCCGTGGACAGGTCAATGCCGGACGTGATGATGACAAATGTAACCCCGACACCGATGATCGCAGGAACCGAGGCATCCCTGACAACCTCTATCAGGTTGGCGGAACTGAAAAATTTTCCCTGGCCAAATCCGGCCAGAATCGTAAACAGCGCGACAAGCACAAGCAGCATGCCGATGGAGATCAGCCGTCTCATCGCCGTTTGAGAGAGTCTTTTCAATGCTGCATCCTCCTTGAATAATGATGGGCGGAACAGTACAGTTCCGCCCATATAGTTGTCCGGAAACACGAATCCGAACGGGATCCGGTCTTTTAAGTTTTACCAGCGGTCCTCTTCTGCGATGTCGCCGACATTTTCAGCCGTGACGACGATCGGCTCCATGATGACCTTCGGAGTCTCTGTCAGGCATGTGTAGCTGTACTCGGATCCGATCATGAGCAGCGCGATCTTCGCAGCCGTGGAACCCTCGTCCCAGCTGTTCGTATAAATCGTACCGGCCATGTCTCCGCTCTCGATCATCGCAAGCGCATCCTTCTCTCCGTCAGCACCCCAGATGCAGATCTCACCCTTCTTGTTCGCGGATTCAGCTGCCAGCGCCGCACCTTCGGCCATCGCGTCGTTGATGGCAAAGACACCTTTGAGGTTCTCATAGGACTGCAGGAAGGAGTTCATGACCGTCATCGCCGTATCCTTCTGGAAGGAAGCAGACTGTGCGTCCACGATATTGATATTCGGATAATTGGCAATCGTATCACGGAAGCCCTGCTCCAGATTGTCTGTCCGTGTCAGTCCCGGCACGCCCTGGATAATGGCAATGTCGCCCTCTTCACCGAGCTGCTCCGCCATTTTTTCCGCAGCCATACGACCGGCGTCATAATCAACCGCCATAACAAGTGCGCTGTGAATCGTATCCGAAGAGCAGTCAAGATTGACGGTGATAACCGGAATGCCCGCTTCCTCAGCCTGCCTGACGGACGGCGCAAGTGCCGTGCCGTCGGAGCACTGCAGAATAATGGCGTTATAGCCCTGATTGATGCAGTCGGTCATAATCTGCACCTGATTTTCCGCCTTCTCTTCCGCGCCGTAGGAATCCACCTTAATATTGGACCAGGAACCGCATTCGCGCTCGATTCCCTCTTTCCACCCCTGGTTATTCGGTGTGCCGATATCATGTGCGATGTAGGCGATCTTTATTTCGTCACCGGCATATGGATCCAGTCTCTGCTTACTGCTCTCGCCTGCCGCTGCCGTCTGGGCTGCCGGATCTTCTCTCCGGTCAGCGGAGACAATACCCGCTGTCATGCTCATGAGCATAGCAGTTGTCATCATGAGTGCAATCGCTTTTTTCATCATGTTACAGAGTCCTCCTTTTCATAAGGCTGCACGTCCGCACGGCAGCAATATTTCAATGTGCTTTTTGCTCGTGCTTCTGAGCTGACATCTTTATGTTAGTATTGATTTTATCCCGTTGTATACATCACAGTCAATTGTCATTGCCTCCAAAATAGGATGTCTGTTTTTGTCTATTTATCACAGAAACAGTGCTTTTTCTTCAAATCAGTCGTTATTTTCCCCGAACATCAGGCACTTTTGCAGTCCATCTGTTTGGCCTAGTTTTTATCTGTTGTATACATGTGCGTTATCAAGAAAGCAGGCACCTGCACATCTCCTGCCGAGTCAATCTTGTTCCCCCTGCTGCTTTCATATATAATACATTTTAAGTCAGCTCCTGAACTGCGGCAGCACAGATGCCATGCTTGGGAATAAAAAACGAACGAAAAGGATGAAGAAAGAATGGCAGAAAAAAAAAGCAGCCTTGCGGGCAGCCGCGGCCTCAAGCAGAAGATCTATGAAGACTTAAAAAATGATTTGATACACTGCAGGTATGCGCCCGGGAAAGAACTGAACGAACTGCTGCTCTGTGAGGAATACGGAGTGAGCCGGACGCCCGTCCGCGAAGCCATCAGCCGCCTTGAGATGGAAGGCTATGTCCAGGTTCTTCCGAAAAAAGGGATTCTCATACCCGGTCTTTCAATCGAAAGCGTCCTTCAGATTTTTCAGACGAGAATTGAAATAGAGCCCGTCACACTCCGGCTGGCAATCCCTTATCTGAGTGTGGAGACCCTGCTTGATTTCCGCACAAGACTGGAGCAGCCGGAAGAAGATCTTGAAAAAGCATCCGACCTTGACATGGAAATGCACCTGTACCTGATCGACCAATGCAGGAACAGTTATCTCATCCAGATGATGCATAAGCTGTTCGATGACAACACCCGTGTCATCATCGCCACCGGGCAGAACCAGGTCAAAATCCACAATGCCAAACGGGAGCACATCGCTATTCTCGACTCTCTGATCTCCATGCAGGATCCGGAACAGTCCGCAGCACTCATGAGAGAACATATCCAGACCTGCCGGACCGCCGCACTGCGCTACTTCAGGTCCGATGAATACAGACAGGCGACTTCAGTGGAGTTAAAGTAATTGCAGGCGGCTGCAGCAGGCCGGCGGTTTTTTTCATTCTTTCTTCAGCTGCGGAAACGGGACAAATCCAGCACGGAAGCATGCAGGGCCTCCGCATCCGTGAGGTCGTGGGATGCCATGATAAGTATGCGTCCTTCCGCGGCGCGGTCACAGACGGCCAGACAGGTCTCTTTTGTCCCGGCATCCAGTCCGGTAAAGGCCTCGTCCAGGACAAGCAGATCGAAGCGGTGATAAAGTGCGCGG
>CACXFM010000179.1 GCA_902766955.1 uncultured Lachnospiraceae bacterium
AGTCACGAGAATGCGCCGGCTGATCTTTATTCAACGCCCTTTTCCCTGGCGTCCAGCAGCGCCTCCGCCACCGCGAGCGTCATAACGCTGTCGTCGGTGTAGACGGATCTCTTGCTGAACAAAGGGAAATCCTTTGTCTTGTCACCCCTGTCGAACTCATACGGTGCGCCGATCATGTCGCCTAAAATTGCTCCATACATACTCTTTTACCTCCTGTCTTGTTTTCTGATGAGGTAAGTATATCCGTATGAGAAAACGGAGTGGTCGCCTGGCTGGCGACAGATTCACTCCGTTCATTTTTGCTCCGGTTTCAGTACCAGGCATGCCTTACATTGTTCTCGTTATCTCACTGCCACTTCTGTTATTCCATTTACCCAGTCGATAATTGGATCTTTGTCCGGAGGAAAAAGATTGTCCGGCACCTCATCTCTGGAGAAAAAACGATGTTCGAGCACCTCGGAATCCTCATCCGAGATTGCCCCGTCATAATGCTTTGTCCGGAAAATGACCGAGACCGAATACACGACGTCTCCATTCGGATAATGGATGATCCTATCAGGACCGGAGTAGATCCCGAACAGCTTCAGCGCGTACGCTGTGATTCCGACCTCTTCCTTTACTTCCCGAATCGCTGCCTCTTCGTAAGTCTCAGGAATTTCGATCGCACCTCCCGGAATGCCCCATTCGCCCGTGTCGCTCCTCTTCTGTAAAAGAACTTGCCCGCGATCGTTCTCGATCAGGATGCCGCATCCTGTGGTGAGTACGAGATCATGCCCCACTTTCTCGCGGATTTTAGAGATATAATTCCCCGCGCCCATATTCTGCACCTCTTTCAGAGCGAAGCCCCGAACCTTCGTATTTCTTCCAGCTTTTCCTCCGGTGTACCGGGATCATAGCCGTTGGTGGTGAAGACTCCCATATCCTCCAGCTTCAGATAGTCCAGAAAATCGCCCTTGTATGAGAACATCGCGCCATCATACATATCAGGATCTCCAGAGCTCAAGAACATAGCCACCTTTTTCAGCTTTTCCGGCTTGTTGGGATATGCAGCAGCGTAAAAGCGGTCTATCGTACACTTCAGCTGGCCGGAAAAGCCATGGTAATAGATCGGCGACGCGATCACAAGCATCTCCGCCTCCTTCAGCTGGTGATAGATGTTCTGCATATCGTCCTGCTGGACGCACTGTCCACCGCTTTTCGTATGGCAGTATTCGCAGGCCAGGCAGCCATGGATGTTCATCCTGCACACGTCAAAGACGTCATATTCATGGCCTGCTGTTTCAAGGCCTTCACAGAAGGCCTGAATCATCTGCTTTGTGTTGCCGTTTGGTCTCGGGCTGCCGTTCAAAATCAAAACACGCACGATTAATTCTCCTCAATATGAATCGTTCCCGACAGGTCCTTCACCTGATCTGCACCTTCTACAGCGGTACCCATCAGGTAAAGGCCCGAATAAGAGTTGAAGGAGCCGTAGTACATGACCACGCTGCCCCAGGGAGAAAACAGCGCCAGATCTCCAGCTCCGCCGCCTCCCTCGATGCCGCCTGCAGTGTCTATTTTCCCATCGGGATAAAAGATCTTCTCATTGTTGCCGTAGTTTTCCACCTCGACGTCCATCGGAAGCATGCCGTACAGGCTCTTCGCTGAAGGTGAGTCATTCAGCTGATAGATGACGGTGTGCGTCCCGTCGGTGACTTTGATCTTCATTGCTTTATCCTCTCTCTCGTCTTTATTAGATTCCGCTTGCGGCTCCTCCGTCACTTCTTCGGGCGCGGCAGGCGGTTCTTCCGGCACACTCTCTTCGGTCCGGGGTATTGGTGTCGCCGTGTTCTGCTCTTTATCAGCAGATGCGCAGCCGCTTAAGACAACTATCAGGATCAGTATAATTGGTAAAATACGTTTCGTCATGGCATCTCTTCCTCGCAGCCCCTCTGCATCATTCATGCAATTCCAACGGCAGGCCGTCCGGATCTGCAAAGAAAGTCATCCTCTTATTGGTAAACGGATCCATTCGGATCGGCTCGCATTCGATTCCCTTCTGCCCCAATTCTTCCACCGCTTCATCGATATCGTCCACCCGGAAAGCCAGATGCCGCAGGCCGCACGCCTCCGGATTGCTGGGCCTCTTCGGCGGATTCTGAGGCGCGAAGATCTCAAGCTCCGTTGTGTCATTTACACGCAGGTCTAGCTTCCAGTCATTCTTCTCCGGTCGGTAGTTTTCTCGGATCACTTCAAACCCAAGCCTGTCTACATAGAATTCTCTGGATGCCGAATAGTCCGAAACGATGATTGCGATGTGATGAATGATTGAGAAATTCATTTGATGACCTGCCTCACATAATCTGATGTAATTTTGCATCATGGAAGAGACACTAACATGCCCTCTTTTACCATATTTTACGGCATTTTTTCAACGTAATTCCTGATATTGAACTGCTCATCTGTCTTCTGTTCCTCAGATGTAATGCCAGGCACATATTCCGTTACATATGTGTCTCCTGAAACAGGCTCAATATAGTATCGGATGAGCGCTCCCGTGTAAGATCTGAAGATGACTACGATCTCGTCGTCATCTTCAGACTCGATCTCCCAGTAGACGGTGTATTCGCCTTCTTTTTCTATATCTGAGAGATCCGGATTATTGATATGGCAATAGTTTTTGACTGCGGATAGTGCCTGTTCTTCTGTGATGGGAGCATCTGGATCTTCAGCGACTGAATCTTTTCCAGCTTCATTCGACAGAAAAATTGAAGTCGGCCCGGTGCGATAAGTCTGTCACTTTTGGCTGTAGTGAATGGGAAACATCTTAACAAGATAGAATGAGTATCCTCCCAGAACAACTACGATCAACACCAGATTGATGATCATATCTGCCCTTGTGCTCAGGCTTCCTTCTGCGGCAAACACTTTAAGTGCATTGTTTACCGAATGGAACACAATGCAGGGAACCAGCGATTTGCCGTGATAAAAGATCCATATAAGAACAAGGCCGACCAGAACAGCGAATACGATCTGAATCAGCACCACTGTCAGTTCTCTGCCGCTTCCATTGAACAGATTCACGATATGGCCCATGCCAAATGTCAGCGCAGAGACAAGAATCGCCGTCCTCAGATCGTCTTTTTCCATTGCCCGAAACAGCAGTCCGCGGAAAATGACTTCTTCCAGAAAGCCGACACAGCACATGCTGACGATATACAGTGCTGTTTCAAGGAAACCGTACTGCAGTTTAACTCCTCCCCAGAAGGCTGTCGATGCGATGATGATGAGCGGCACATAATACAGAAACCGCTTCGCGGGAACAGCAGACCTGCAGAAGCCATATTTCTTGCCAAGATCATTATTCCGGATCCAGAAAAAGAGGATCAGCGACATCACAATGTGTAGAGCGGCAGTGACAGACTTCATGACACCGACACTCTCTGAAAGCTGGTCCGCTGCACTTGTCAGGACTACATAGGCAACGATCCACAGGATCGCAAAGGAGATCTCACTTTTTTGATACAGATTCGTCATCTCAGTTTTTCCCTCTCTCCATTCCTTCCGCAATCATCATTAATGCTCTTCTTATTGCATCGAGATCATATTTCATCCCATTATTGGCTATCAAGCTTGCATAGCCATGAACAACCGCCACCAACGGCTCAAAAAAAGCTGCTGCTTCTTCTGCTGTCATTTTTTCTTTCATGCGGACTGCCGCAAGCACATCCGCAGCTTCCGGTGCCCG
>CACXFM010000180.1 GCA_902766955.1 uncultured Lachnospiraceae bacterium
GCCAGACAGGTCTCTTTTGTCCCGGCATCCAGTCCGGTAAAGGCCTCGTCCAGGACAAGCAGATCGAAGCGGTGATAAAGTGCGCGGGCCAGTGCGGCGCGCCGTTTCATACCTCCGGACAGCGCGTCCGGAAGCTGGTACATGCTCTCCGCAAGCCCCAGTTCCCCGAGCAGTTCCTTCGCCGAAGAAACGTCCCCGTCTCCGAACAGGAGAACATTGTCGAGCACACTTTTCCAGGGGATCAGACGGTCCTCCTGGAAGACAGCCGAAATACTCAGATCGTCCGGTCTGACGATGCTGCCGCTCTTTGGGCGCAAAAGCCCCATAAGAAGCCGGAGAAATGTCGTCTTACCGGAGCCGGAGGCACCGCTCAGGCAAAAACGCTCACCGCTTCTGATCTCGAGCGACACATTGTCAAACAGTGCTCTTCTTAAGGAGTAGCCGAAGCTCACATGATCAAAACGGATGGCTGCCGGCGCTTTTTCCGCTGCGCTCGCGTTGCTGTCCGCAGCGGACTGTGAACACATCTGCAGCTCTGCTTTTTCGCGGGCAGGGATCTCCTCCTTCCGCAGGCCCGCTTCACCGCTTCCTTCCTTCGAGGGATGCGCGAAAGAACGGGAATCTTCTTTCTGCCCCGCCGTTCTCCGGCGAAGCAGCTTCCCGGCCGCGCCCTGCAGCAGCATGCTCAAAAGGACGATGACCAGCGTCACCGCAAAAACCTCGTCGTAATCGACGGAACTTTTGCCCGCCCAGAGCAGGTTGCCGAGAGAATCCTGCGTGCGGCAGATGACCTCCGCGGCGACGCCTGACTTCCAGGCGAAGCCGATCCCGCTGGCCGCCGCCGAAGAAAAATACGGCCGGATCGAGGGCAGGAGAATTTCTCTCATGATCCGTCCCCCCGGCATGCCGAAGACCCGCGCCATTTCCACCAGTCCCTCGTCAGCTGCCCTGAGGCCGCTCTCCACATTTGCCCAGATCACCGGAAGCACGGTAAAAAATGTGATGACAGAGGGAATCCGCTCCCGCGTCACCCACAGAAAGACGAGAATCGTAAAGGAGGCCACCGGAATGGACCTGATCAGTGCGAGGAGCGGCATACACAGAATATGGATCATCTCCGACTTCACACAGAACACCGCGAGAATCGTGCCCGCGGCAAAGGCGCACAGAAAGCCAGCAGCGATCCTTGCGATGGAGAGAAAAACCGCATGAAAAAAACTCCGGTCCGCCGCGAGACGGATCAGAGCCGCTGCCGTGCTCGTCGGTGTCGGTACCGGAATCAGAAGGTTCCGGTTTATGACAGAGACCCCTGCCTGCCACACGGCAAGCCAGAACAGCACGGCAGCCAGATAATACACTGCCGGTTTTTTCCGTTTCATCATTTTTCAGTCCACGTTTTTCGTCGCAATCATATCCACGCCCGTTCCGGCGACATCCCGGAATACCACGTCCCCGATCCTGACCGGACACGCCACCGACACGCCGCTCAGGTCGCGGATCACGTCCATGATCTTCTCCTTGGGCACGTCCTCTGCCGTCTTGATGGGAACCATGCGCTCTCCCAGAATGCTCCCGTACACGCGGACGGAACTGGTCACAATGCGCCTGGGAGCCGTCACTTCCTTCCGCGCATACTTTTCGCCTCTAGGGCAGTTATTGCCGCTGACAAGCATGATCTCACCCTGATCATCCAGCATCACTTCGATCTGGCAGCCGAGAGGACAGCCGATACATGTCAGATGAACTGTATTCATATTCACCCCTCCTCCACACTGATCTCAACGGACTGCAGATCCGGGAATGCGGAGAGCTGTTTTCCGGTCAGCAGAACTTCCTCCATCTCTCCGGGAGCCATGACGTGGCGTTTCCTGGACTGCACTTCCTGCCCGTTCAGCCGGAGCACAACCCGCCGGTTTGTCATGACATTTCCCACGCGGAAACGGATCTTGATCCATTTTCCGACCTTGGAAGGATGAATAAACGAAGGAACCGTGTAGCGCACCCCGCCGGAATACCCGACAGGTATTCCCTCATTCTCGTCGCCGGCAGCGTATGCACTTCCGCAGGCCTTTATGTAGGCCGCCGCGCTCTCCCCGGCAAGCCCCGCCTCTTCGCTGACGTAATCGACCAGGTCATGTACATGGAGGACATTTCCCGCGGCAAACACTCCTCTAACCGACGTCTCAAGCGATTCGTTTACGACCGGTCCGTTGGTGATCCGGCTGATCTCCGCGCCGAGTCCGATCGTCAGTTCATTTTCCGGAAGAAGACCGACCGACAAAAGCAGCGTGTCGCAGTCATAATGCTCCTCCGTTCCGGGGATCGGCTTCCGGTCAGGCCCGACCTCCGCAATGACGACGCCCTCCACTCTCTCTTTTCCTTCGATGCGGACAACTGTATGCGAGAGCTTGAGGGGAATGTTGAAATCGTCCAGACACTGGACGATATTCCGCTTGAGCCCTCCCGAGTAAGGCATCAGCTCCGCGCACACGAGGACCTTTGCCCCCTCCAGCGTCATGCGCCGCGCCATGATCAGTCCGATATCGCCTGACCCCAGAATCACGACCCGGCGGCCCGGCAGATACCCCTCGATATTGACCAGTCTCTGGGCCGTCCCCGCCGAAAAAATACCCGCGGGGCGGAATCCCGGTATATTGAGCGCGCCCCGGCTTCTCTCCCGGCATCCCATCGCGAGAACAACCGCTTTTGCTTTGAGGACCAGGAGGCCGTCCTTTTCATTGACCGCCGTGATCACTTTGCCGCCGTCCTCATCGCAGCTGACCGACAGGACCATTGTATCGAGCTTGCTGGCAATGCCCCGCTCCGCCACCTGATCGATAAACCGCTGGGCATACTCGGGACCCGTGAGCTCCTCCTGAAATGTGTGCAGTCCGAAACCGTTGTGAATGCACTGATTGAGAATGCCGCCAAGTCTCGTGTCGCGCTCCAGGATGAGAATTCTGTGTTCCCCGGCGTCATAAGCCGACACCGCGGCGGCAAGTCCCGCGGGGCCCCCGCCGATGATAATGAGATTATATTCCGTCCGTTCCATGCCGGCCTCCTTATCCTCCGCCCTTTTCGTGCCGCTTTCCTTATACCCGGTCCTTGACAAGACCGACAATCACCTGGGAATGTCCGCCAGATTTCGTGACATCGGCCACATCCATATCCCATTCCTGCGCCAGGAGATCCATAATTCTCGGAGAACAGAAGCCTGACTGGCAGCGCCCCATGCCTGCCCTCACGCGTCGCTTTACCCCATCCAGACTTTTCGCTCCCAGGGGTCTGCGGATCGCATCAAGAATCTCTCCTTCACTGATCTGTTCACACCGGCATACGATGCGCCCGTATTCCGGCTTTTCCCGGATGAGTTCCGAGAGTTCGCTCATGCTCATTTTCTTGGGATCGGTAAAGCCTTTGCGCCTGCCATTGAAATCCGGATTCTCGGGCAGGTTAAGCCTGGCCGCCACTTCCGCCGCGATTTCCCGGCCGATCGCCGGCGCCGCCGTGAGTCCGGGCGATTCGATTCCGGCGCAGTCGAAAAATCCCGGCGCATCCGCCACTTCCCCGAGAATAAAATCATGCCTGGCCTCATGGGCCCTTAAGCCCGCAAAACTCGTGATCACATCCCGGAGGGGCAGATCGTCGAAGGCGAGGCCGGCTTTTGCCATCAGGTCGTCAAATCCTTTGGAGGTGGTATCCACCCCTTCCTTGTCGTCGATGTCCTCGGCGGTGGGCCCGACAATGGTATTGCCGTGGACGGTGGGACTCACCAGTACGCCCTTGCCGTACCGGCCCGGAACCTGGAAGACCGTATGCCGCACATATCCTCCGGTCCTGCGGTCCAGAAGCAGATAGTCTCCCCTTCTGGGAATGATGTGAATTTTGTTCTCCGATACCATGTTATGCATGATATCTGAATAGAGGCCGGCTGCATTAATTACGGCCCTCGTCCTCACGGCACCGTGCGCGGTCTGAACAACCCAGCAGGGCTGTCCGTTCTCGTCCTCCGCGGGCGTCAGTCCCTTTACTTCCGTATCAAAGCGGAATTCCACGCCGTTTTCGTATGCATTCTCCGCAAATGCGATCGTGGCGCCAAAGGGACAGATAATGCCGGCACTCGGGGCATAGAGCGCCGCGACCGGCACATGACCGACGCTCGGCTCCAGCTCCTTCAGGCGCTCCCGGCCGACGATTTCGAGTCCTTCCACGCCGTTCTTTTCGCCGTTTTCCTTCAGGGCTTCCAGCTTCGGAATATCCTCTTCGCCAAGCGCGAGGACAAGAGAGCCGTTGTTTTTATAGGCAAAATCAAGCTCCTCCGCCAGCGCGGGATACATCCTGTTGCCCAGGATATTATACTTTGCCATCAGCGATCCGTGCGCCGCGTCAAATCCGGCATGGATAATCGCGGAATTGGCCTTTGACGTGCCGGTACAGACATCCTCCGAGCGCTCCATCACGCAGAAGGATCCTCTGTACGCCGAAAGAAAGCGGGCGGCTGCACATCCCGTAATACCTGCTCCTATAATGACTGCATCATACATACGCTGCTCTCCTTAAGACGCTCTACAGCTTGAAACGCGTTTCGAAATCTAATATAAGTCTATTTTATCGCATTTTAGTTTTCTTGAAAATACGGCTGGCGAATCCCGCACGGAGAGCTTTTTCTCTTACAGGATCTGCAGAGCAATTTCCGGTAAAAAAAATCCGTGCCGGGAAGCATCTGCTTCCCGCACGGATTTTTCTGGGCAGTCACTGCGCACCGCCCGCTCTTTCCATTTTCAATTTATGCGCCGTAGTAGAAATCATCTGCCGGAAGCGCCCCGCCGACGCTCTTCGGATTTGCTTCGAACATCACGTTCAGGTAACCGGAGAGCTGTTCCTTCATGTCAGCGCCGTCCACATAAGTGATGCCGCATTCCGGAATTGCCTTCTGGGCGAGCGCAGCCTTGGGAATCAGGCCGTATTTCTCGCAGAGGGCTGCAGTTCCCTCGACGTCGCTCTGCGCCGCCTCAATCGAGGCCTTATAGTCCGCGAGGAAGGCTTCCACTGCATCCGGATGCTCTTCGAGGAATGCATTTCTGACCACCACGCAGCCCATCATCAGAGTGCTCTCTCCGCCGGAGACCGCATTCCACTCTTCTGTCATGTCAAAGACTTTCTTTGCACCTTCGTTCTGCATCAGAATCGAAGTCGCTACCGGCTGCGGGGCCATGATCAGGGCATCGGGGGCCGTCTGCCATACGCCCGGGAGCTCGCTGCCCTCGGAAACAAATTCAATCGTCACGTCCTTGTCCGGATCAAGACCGTTTCCGCTTAAGACATAGCGGAGAATGTACTCCGGATTGGCTCCCTGTCCCGGCGCATAGATTGTTTTGCCCGCCAGGTCGCCGACGGATGCAATATCCTCGCCGTTTGACAGAATGCTGAGAACACCGAGCGTGTTGACAGCCAGGACCGAAATGCCGCCTTCCGTCTTATTGTAGAGCGTGGATGCGAGATTTGTCGCGATGGCTGCGATATCGGCGTCGCCGTTTGAAAGTGCCGCGACAACTTCGTCATTGGCGCCTGTCATCGTGACGTTGTAAGTGTTCTGTGTTTCGCCGTTTTCGGAAGCTTCCCACAGATTCATGGCGCCGATGCCGGTCGGACCGGAAAGCACATACAGATTGACATCTCCGCCCGCTGCTTCTTCGGCAACCGAGTCCGCCTCGGATACCGCAGATTCGGCCGCGCTCACGCAGGGCGCCGCCGCCAGAGTCAGGGCCAGCAAAGCCGATAAAAACGCTGTTACTTTTTTCATAATCCTATACCTCCGTATTTCACATATGCAGTCCTGCGCTTTTCCATTTGACTGCGCTCCCGGCTTGCCGGGCCCGCTTTACGTTCAGCACACTGACTGCAGTTCAATGCCTATTATCGTCCCGAAGAACCGGCACGTCAAGGTTTGTCTTTCTTCCTGATGATCCATTCGTCCGAGGCGGAAATAACGTAATATCGCACTTGCAGAGATGGCGGTGAGGAAGTAAAGTAAAAAGAGGCGGACGGGAAGCCTGCGCAGTCATCTCTGCAGCCGGACAAATCATCCGCCGGGAATTGTTTTTAAGGAGGATTTCATCATGTCTGAAACACTGACCATTCTGAAAACAAGGCGCAGCTGCCGCGCTTACAAACCGGAACTGATTGAAGAAGAAAAGCTGAATGCCATCATCGAGGCAGGCACCTATGCCGCGACGGGCATGGGCAAGCAGTCTCCCATTATCATCGCCGTAACAGACAAAGCCCTGAGAGACCGCCTCTCAAAAATGAACGCATCCATCCTCGGTGCCGATATGGATCCCTTCTACGGTGCTCCCGAGCTCCTGATCGTACTTGCCAACAAAGATATTCCCACATATATCTACGACGGAAGTCTGGTCATGGGCAACTTGATGAACGCCGCCGCAGATCTCGGCGTCGCCAGCTGCTGGATTCATCGGGCCAAAGAAGAGTTTGAGAGCGAGGAAGGGAAAGCGCTCCTGAAAGAGCTCGGAATCGAAGGAAACTACGAAGGAATCGGACACCTTGTCCTCGGGTATGCCGCAAAACCGGAAGGTCCGGCGGCACCCAGGAAAGAGGGGTATGTGGTCAGGGCGTAAGGGCACTGTAACACTCCCGGAAAAATCAAGTTTCATGACAGACAGCGCAGCTGGTGGGTGCTCCGGACCGGCTGCGCTGATTTTGGCTCACACTGCGCCGATTCTGGCGCGTGCTGTGCTGATTCTGGCGCGTGCCGTGCCGATTCTGGCGCGTGCTGTGCTGATTCTGGCGCGCGCCGGCCAAGGGTTTTGAAGATTTGTGAAAGGTAGATGCCCGTCGCCCTGTTTTAACTTGATTTCGCGGCAAAGGATTTTAAGATTGTTGGAATAGTAGATGCCCGCCGCCCCGTTTTGACTTGATTTCGTGGCAAAGGCTTTTGGGATTGTTGGAATAGTAGATGCCC
>CACXFM010000181.1 GCA_902766955.1 uncultured Lachnospiraceae bacterium
ATGAACGACGTCGAGCCGAAGGACCGCGACATCGCGATGGTTTTCCAGAACTACGCTCTGTATCCGCATATGACGGTTTATGATAATATGGCATTCGGTCTGAAGCTCCGCAAGGTTCCGAAGGACCAGATCGACAAGGCCGTCAGGGAAGCAGCCAAGATCCTCGACCTGGATCAGCTCCTTGACAGAAAGCCGAAGGCTCTGTCCGGCGGCCAGAGACAGCGTGTTGCCATGGGCCGTGCGATCGTCCGTCATCCGAAGGTATTCCTTATGGACGAGCCGCTGTCCAACCTGGACGCAAAGCTCCGTGTTCAGATGAGAACCGAGATCTCCAGACTGCATCAGAGACTGGGCGCCACCATCATCTACGTCACACATGACCAGACAGAGGCTATGACTCTGGGAACCAGAATCGTCGTCATGAAGGCCGGCGAGGTTCAGCAGATCGATACACCGCAGAATCTGTATGATCATCCGTGCAACCAGTTCGTCGCGGGCTTCATCGGCTCTCCGCAGATGAACTTCATGGATGCCAAGATCGCCGTCAGCGGCAACAACGTCACGGCGGAAGTCGGCGGCCACGTACTCGAGGTTCCGGCTGACAAGGCTGACGCTCTTAAGGCTTATGCTGGCAAGACAGTCGTGCTCGGCATCCGTCCGGAAGATGTCCATGACGAAGAAGAATACATGAAGAAGTACGCAAACGCTACGATCGAAGCTCCGATCCGCGTCTACGAGCTTCTGGGCGCCGAAGTGTTCCTGTATTTCGATTTCGCAGGCACACAGATGACAGCCCGCGTCAATCCGAGAACACCGGCGAGAGCTGGCGACACAGTCAAGTTTGCGCTTGATATGAGCAAGACGCATTACTTCGACAAAGAGACAGAGAAGACCATCACGGACTGATCTGCTTCCTTTTTAAGAGAGATCGGAACTGCCGCAGCGAAAGCTGCGGCAGTTCTTTTTTATCTTATAGTAAATTGCTCCTCATTTCCTATAAGATAAAAAGCCCTCCGGGCGGGATGCGACTGGTGCGCAGATGAAATTTGCAGGCCCTTGCCTGCGCGCACCAGCGCTTAAACGACTCTTTGTTTCACGTTCTTCCGGATGGTGGTATAATGACAAAAGAAGTAACTGTTGAATATCTTTATACGAGGAGAAATGGATATGGCAGCAAAAGGCAGTATACCGAAGACAATGAAGGCTCTGGTTGCATACGGCAGGGGCGACTATCGTTTCGAGCCGGAGTATCCGACACCTGAGTGCGGACCGGATGATATTATCATCAAGACCGAGGGATGCGGCATCTGCGCGGGCGACCTGAAATGCCAGCACGGCGTTGCAATGTTCTGGGGCGACGACATGCAGCCCTCATGGGTGAAGCCTCCTTTCATCCCGGGCCATGAGTTCTTCGGCCGCGTCGTACAGATCGGCGAGAATGTCACGGAATATGAGATCGGCGACAGAATCACGGCGGACCAGATCGTTCCCTGCGGAAAGTGCAGATTCTGCAAGGACGGCCATTACTGGATGTGCCAGCCGCATGACATGTACGGCTATCAGTACTACAACAACGGCGGCATGGCCGAATATGTCCGCTATGTCAAAAACAGCGTGATCAGCAGGGTGCCGGAAGATCTGAGCTTCGAGCAGGCCCTTCTCATCGAGCCCTTCGGCTGCTCCAAGCACGCCGTGGACCGCGCGACGATCACCAATGAGGATGTGGTCGTGATCTCCGGAGCGGGCACGCTCGGACTCGGCATGGTGACCTATGCGAGAATGAAGAACCCCAAGCTCCTGATCGTGCTGGATATGCAGAACAACAGACTGGAGAAGGCGAAGGAATTCGGCGCGGATCTGGTCTTCAATCCGGGCGAATGCGATCTTGAAAAGGAAATCATGGCTCTGACGGACGACTACGGCTGCGACATTTATATCGAAGCGACAGGCAATCCCGCCAGCGTGAGACAGGGCTTGACCATCGTCAGAAAGCTCGGAACTTTCGTGGAATTCAGCGTGTTCGGCAGCGAGACGAGCGTCGACTGGTCCATCATCGGCGACCGCAAGGAGCTGGATATCCGCGGATCGCACCTGAGCCCCTACGCTTATCCGTTCATCATCGAGAACATGCAGAAGGGCAACATCAAGACGAACGGCGTCGTCTCCAGCATCTTCAAACTGGAAGACTGGGAGAAGGCGTTCGACTATGCGACCGGCAAGTACGGCGACTTCAAGGTTGCGTTCAAGTTTGACTAAAGTGCCGGATCTGAAGAAAATCGCCGCTTTTTCGCGGACGGAGGCTGTGAGGGATTCACGGCCTCCTTTTTTCTTGTATCCGGCGCTCCTTTGCTGTAAGATATTAACTGTCATTTGCGGGGTAGAAAAAATGGATGCCAGAAAAAAACTGAGTGATGTGCTCGGGGAACTGAACCGGGTAACCGGACTCTCCCTCCGTGCAGATGAGGTGCCGGAGGAAGACGCCGCCGAGGCGGCGGGCAGGATTGCTTCGCTCGTGGCCGCCTACCGGGAGAGATACGACAAAACCGCCTTTGTCAGGAGGCTTCTGAAGGGCAATATCGCGGAGGAAGATCTGTATTCATACACATCCAGATTCCATATCGCCGACGGCGGGCGCCGCAGGGTCTACGTGATCGAGTGCGATGCGCAGGGCCGGAGCGATGCGGCCCGCGTGATCCGTTCGATGTATGTGACGCGCTCCGGCGACCTCTTCACCGAAACGGACGATACGAAAATGGCCCTGATCAAGTCGGAGCAGGAGCGGGACACCGAGGAGAGCGCGCTGTCGCTCGCACACACGATCGTGGATATGCTGAATACGGAAGTGATGCTGAGAGCCAGAGTGGGCTTCGGCATGACGGCGGCGCGCCTCACGGAGCTGCCGGAGGCCTACAGGCAGGCGTGTCTGTCGCTTGAGATCGGCAGTGTTTTCTACGGCGGCGAAAATGTGCTCAGTTACGGCGGGCTCGGCATCGGACGCCTGATCCACGATCTGCCGGAGGAATCCTGCAGGCTCTATCTGAAGGAGGTCTTCGAGGGCGGAGGCCCGGAGGACCTGGACGAGGAGACGGTGGGCATTATCAACGCATTTTTTGATAATAACCTGAATATATCCGAGACGGCGAGAAGCCTGTATGTACACAGGAACACGCTGGTGTACCGGCTTGAGAAGCTGTGTGCCCAGACGGGCCTGGATCTCAGGGTATTTGACGACGCACTGAAGCTGAAGCTGGCGATGATGATATCGGACAGACTGAAGGCGGAGCAATCAGGCGTATTCATGTGAAGGGAATTAAAAGGAGAACCAAAATGAAGCTTTACGAACACGGAATCTATCTCGTAAACGGGACGACGGCGGCAGAGTCATCCGCCGTGCCGGAGGCGGAGGCCCGCAGGGGCACCATTGCTTCCGGAATTCTGGATGCCCACAATACGTCCGGTGATACGGAGAACCTCCGCATTAAGTTTGATGCGCTGGTATCCCACGATATCACATATGTCGGGATTATCCAGACTGCGAGAGCTTCCGGGCTCACGCGGTTTCCGGTGCCCTATGTGCTGACGAACTGCCACAATTCGCTCTGTGCGGTGGGCGGCACGATCAATGAGGATGACCACGTGTTCGGTCTGAGCGCCGCGAAGAAGTACGGCGGTGTGTATGTGCCCCCCATGCAGGCGGTCATTCACCAGTATGCGAGAGAAATGCTGTCCGGCGGCGGACGCATGATCCTCGGATCGGACAGCCACACCCGCTACGGCGCGATGGGCACGATGGCTGTCGGCGAGGGCGGCCCGGAGCTCGTCAAGCAGCTTCTCGGCAGAACATATGATATCAGAAGGCCGGAGGTGGTCGCGGTTCTCCTCAAGGGAGACGTGCGGCCCGGATGCGGACCGCAGGACGTGGCCCTCGCGATTATCGGCGCCGTGTTCAAAAACGGATACGTAAAGAATAAGGTCATGGAGTTTGTCGGACCGGGTGTCGCAAATCTCTCCATGGATTTCCGCATCGGCGTCGACGTGATGACGACGGAAACCACCTGCTTAAGCTCTGTCTGGCAGACAGATGAGAAGACGGAAGAGTATTTTGCAATTCACGGCAGGCCGGACGCGTACCGGGAACTGAAACCCGCCGCTGCGGCTTATTATGACGGATGCATCGAAATCGATCTCTCGGAGATCAAGCCGATGATCGCGATGCCCTATCATCCCAGCTGTGTCTACACGATCGATGAAGTGAACGCCAACCCCTTGGACATCCTGAAAGAGGCCGAACAGAGGGCAAAGGTGTCCTTCGGCGAGAACGTGAAGGCTGACCTCACGGGCAAGATCCGGAACGGACGCCTCGTGGTCGACCAGGGAATCATCGCCGGCTGCGCCGGCGGCGGCTTTGAGAATATCTGCGACGCGGCCGATATCCTCCGCGGCAGAAGCATCGGCAGCGATGCTTTCACGCTGAATATTTATCCGGCCTCCATGCCCATCTTCAGGGAACTGATGAGGAACGGCGTGATGACGGATCTCGTCGATGCGGGCGCGGTGATCAAGCCGGCCTTCTGCGGGCCGTGTTTCGGCGCCGGGGATACGCCTTCCAACAATGCGTTCTCCATCCGCCATTCGACCAGAAACTTCCCCAACCGGGAGGGATCCAAGGTGCAGGAGGGACAGATTGCGTCCGTGGCGCTGATGGATGCCAAATCCATCGCGGCGACGGCGGCGAATAAGGGCGTCCTGACATCCGCCGAGGAATTTGAGGGCACGTTTACGAAGCCCGCGTATTTCTTCGATTCGAAAATCTATGAGAACCGCGTGTTTGACAGCCACGGCACGCCGGATCCGGACGCGGAGCTTGTGTTCGGCCCCAATATCAGGGACTGGCCGGAGATGCCCGCCCTTCCCGACAACATGCTGCTCAAGGTGGTCTCGGAGATCCACGATCCCGTGACGACGACGGACGAACTGATCCCGTCCGGAGAGACTTCTTCGTACCGGTCGAACCCGCTGAAGCTTGCGTCCTTTACCCTGTCCAGAAAGGATCCGGCATATGTCGGCCGGGCACAGGAAGTGCAGAAAGCGGAGAAGGCACTGCTCGCGGGAGAGAGCCCGGAGGAGGCTCTGCCGGAGCTCCGCGAAGTGACGGAGACGCTGAAAGGTTCCCTGCCGGAATCGGAGCTTGCGGGCAGTCTCGGGATCGGGTCCACGATCTTTGCCGTCAAGCCGGGCGACGGTTCCGCCAGGGAGCAGGCGGCTTCCTGCCAGAAGGTCCTCGGCGGCTGGGCGAATACGGCACATGAGTATGCCACCAAGCGCTACCGCTCCAACCTGATTAACTGGGGCATGCTGCCGCTGCTTGTGAAGGAGGGAGACCTCCCGTTTGCGAACGGCGACTGGCTGTATCTGCCGGGAATCCGCGACGCGGTTGCCAACAAGGCCCCGGAGATCGCCGCCTATGCGGTGAAGGACGGCTGCGCGGCTGCATTTACCATGACTCTCGGCGACCTCACGGACGACGAGCGCGAGATTATCATGGACGGGTGCCTGATTAATTATTACCGGAACAACTGATTGGAGAAGGCAGGAGATTATGAAAAGAGTGCTGAAAGAAATATGGCCGTATATCGCCATTGTGGCAGCGGTTCTGCTGCTGAATACCTTTATTATCATTAATGCCAAGATCCCGTCCCAGTCGATGGAGACGACCGTGATGACGGGCGACCGCCTGTTCGGAAACCGGCTCGCATATCTGCATTCCGATCCGAAGCGCTATGATATCGTCATCTTCCATTATCCGGACGACGAGAAGCAGCTCTTTGTGAAGCGCCTGATCGGTCTGCCGGGCGATACGATCGAGATCAAGGACGGCACCGTCTATGTCAACGGGGAGCATGACCCGCTGGAGGAGGAGTTTACGAGCACGAACCGCCACGACGACTACGGGCCGGTGACGGTACCGGAAGGCTGCTATTTCATGATGGGCGACAACCGCGCCCACAGCAACGACTCCAGATTCTGGAATACGACCTTTGTCACGAGAAAGCAGATCGTGGCGAGGGCGGGCCTGCGCTACTGGCCGCTCAACAAGATCGGATTTGTCAATAAGTACAGCGATAACTAATTTATGAAATTCTTCTAAACTCCGGGGCGTTAACAGTTTTATCATACAATGCCGGTATAATGATGGGGCAGCGGACATAAAGGACGCTGCCCCATTTCTTGTATCATAGGTAATTCCGTTGAATTTCCTATGATACAAAAAAGCACTCCGTGCAGGATGCGACTGGTGCGCTTCGGAAGCTGCCTGCAAAAGCAGGCGCGCACCGGCGCGCAAAGAGTCGCTTAAGCGACTCTTTGTTCTCCCGTATCGCGGAAACGAGGTGCGATGGGCGGGACTTATATATTGAGGAAGGACTTTCAAGAAAGGAGAAGCGATACATGAAAATGAGGTTTGGAAAGAAAGCGTGGACTGCGGTTCTGGCAGCTTCCATGATCGCCGCGGCGTCGATGCCGGGAACGGTTTCCGCGGACAGCCGCAAAGTCGTGACGATCGGAGCGGACCTGAACGAATCACAGAGAAACTCGATTATCAAATACTTTGGCGTGGATCTGAATAAGGTGGATGTCATCTATGTCACCAATCAGGATGAGAGGGATCATCTGGGATCCCATGTGCCGCTCGAACAGATCGGTACCCACACGATCAGCTGCGCCTATGTGCAGCCGAAATCCAGCGGCGGAATCCAGGTGAAGACCGCCAACTTCAACTGGGTGACGTCCAATATGATTGCCTCCGCCCTGTCGACTTCGGGCGTGAAGAACTGCGACGTCATCGCCGCGGCCCCGTTTGAAGTCTCCGGCACCGGCGCGCTGACCGGCGCGATTATGGCTTATGAGGCGGCCTCCGGCGAGACGCTGAATAAGGCCAAGAAAGACACTGCGGTGCAGGAGATCGTGACGACCAGCCAGGTCGCGGAGACAGTCGGCCAGCAGCAGGCGACGCAGATCGTCAATGAAATCAAGATCCAGGTGATTGAGTCCGGCGCCGAAGAGAGCGATGAGGAACAGATTTACCAGATCGTGGATGCAGTCGTCGGCAACAGCATGGAGGAGGACGATGCAGTCGAAAAGGTGGAGCTGTCCGATGAAGACAGGGAGGCCTTAAGAGTGCTGGCGGAGAGCATCGCGGCCCAGCATTATGAATATGAGGACGTGAAGGAGACTCTGGAGAGAGTCGAGCGGAATGTGACCGAGAACAGGACACCGGATGTCAATGTCAA
>CACXFM010000182.1 GCA_902766955.1 uncultured Lachnospiraceae bacterium
AGGTGCGCCGGAAGCGGATTCACGGTAAGCGTGATGGACAACTCTCCGGAGAGCGGCGCGTATGTATGCCAGAGGAAGGAAGACGGAACTCCGCTGCAGTACTGGAGCTTTGAAAAGGATGCAGAAGGAAACATTTATATCTGTTCAGGCTTCGGCACTTATCTGGATGCGGGAGACCCGGGGAACGGCTCCGAAGCGAAAGTGCGGCTTAAGGATTTTACGGGGGAGGAGGGGCAGCGATGGAAGCCGGTGAGACTTTGGGAAGAAGAGCAGGGCTGATACGTATCCGGGAAATCTTTAAGGAGCGTATGTCGCTTCTTTGGGATCTTGCGGTCAATGACCTGAGGCGCGCACAGAAAGATACGGTGCTTGGGTGGGGATGGACATTTATTCGCCCCGCGATCTCCGTGGCTGTGTATTATGCGGTGTTTTCCCTCTTCTTTGCCATGCCCGAACAATCTCCGGGGGTACCGTATTCGATCTGGTTCCTGTCGGGAATGCTGCCGTGGCTTTTTTATGCAGAGTGCCTGGGGACCGGAGTGAGCTGCTTTTCGGAGTACGGATATCTGGTCAGAAAAATCTGTTTTCCGGTATATCTGATCCCGCCGATCAGGCTGACCTCGACGTTTATCATGCATGTTCTGTGCGTCGTGCTGCTGGGTGCCGCATGTGTGTTTGAGAATCATTTTATGCAGATCAGGCTCGTCTGGCTTTTGTATGTCTGTGTCTGTGAGCTTATCTACACGGGCATGCGGCTGTTTGTCAGCGCTCTTCTTGCTGCGTTCATGAAGGATATGGAGGGCCTGACGGCAATATCGCTGCAGGCCGGCATCTGGGCAGTCCCGGTGCTCTGGAACATAAAAAAGGTTCCCCGGAAATTTGCGGCGCTGCCGGCCTTTAATCCTATGTATCATATTGTTCAGTGCTTTCGGTATGCTTTCGGGTGCGAAGGATCGCCGGGGAGCGGATTATCTTTTGCGGTATTCCGGGCAGCCTGCGGCGTGCTTCTGCTTCTGTGTGTGCTGCTGTACAGAAGACTCCGCATGCATCTGCCCGATGTGCTTTGAAGGGGGGAGCAGGATGGAGTTTGCCATTGCAGGTGAGCATCTTTTTAAAGAATACAGGCTGTATCAAAAACCGTCAGACCGGCTGATCGAAGCGGTTACGGGCGGCAAGGTTACACGGGGGAAAAAGCATACGGCTCTCAGAGATCTTTCGTTCTCGGTAAAGAAGGGCGAAGCTTTTGGCATTATCGGGTCCAACGGGGCGGGCAAGTCGACGCTTTTAAAGATCTGTGCCGGAGTGCTCATGCCCGATGCGGGAGACCTGCACAGAGACGGAAAGGTTTCGGCACTGCTGGAGCTGGGGGCCGGCTTTCATCCGGACTATACAGGCGCAGAGAATGTACTGTTGACCGGAAGGGTCATGGGAATCCCCCGCCGTGTCATGGAAGAGAGGCTGCCGGGCATCCTGGAGTTTGCGGGGATCGGCGCGTATGCGGAGCAGCCGGTAAAGACCTATTCGAGCGGAATGTTCGCGAGGCTTGCTTTCGCCGCGGCGACCAACGTGGATGCCGACATCCTGATCGTGGACGAGGCGCTGAGCGTGGGAGACATATATTTTCAGAACCGATGTTTTCGCAGATTTGCCGAGCTGAGAGAGAAAGGCGTTACACTTTTGTTCGTCTCCCACGACCTTGAGACGGTCAGACGTATGACGAACCGCACCCTGTGGATCGAAGACGGGACCGCAAGGATGTGCGGGGAGAGCAGAGAAGTATGTAACGCTTATGCCGCGGAGATCCACCGGAAGGAAAACGAGGATCATCTGAGGAGGACGAAGACAGAGACGGATCGTGGGGATGAGATGCCGGCTGCCGGGCATGGCTGCCGGGAAGAATCACCGGTCATCCCTCCCGGTGTCCCTGAAATCGTACCCAAGGCGGGGGATATTCTGAGCGACCGTGTACGGATCATTTACTGCTGTTTCGAGAACGCGCAGGGCGAGGCCGTCAGCGAACTGACAGGCGGTATGTCCTGCCGCCTGGTGATCGTGTTTGAGACGAAGGAGAAGCTGCAAAGGTGTATCGTAGGGTTTGTGCTGCAGAACCGGAAAGGTGTGTCGATCATCAACAGCAATACGCTGACGGTGCAGGACGGAAAACCCTTCCCGGTGGAGGCGGGCAGCCTTTGCCGGACGGAGTTTGCCATGACCTTTCCGGTACTGTACCGGGATGTTTATCTGGTGGACTGCGCGGTGGCGGACGGAGAGTCGGTCATGGAAAACGAGATGAAGACATGGATATACGGTGCCGTGTCTGTCGAGGTTCATCCACCGAAGACCTGCCTTGCAATCATGGATATCCCGCAGAAAGTCACCGTACGGACAACCGATATCGGACGGAAGCAAAGTGCAGCTGCAGACAGAGGGGGTGGGGTGCATGCACAGGTATGATATTAAGCTTGACGTAAACGCCGAGGACGCGCTGAACGTGATCGCGGGGGACATCCCGCCCGGAAGCAGTGTGCTGGAGCTGGGATGCGGAAACGGCCGTTTTACAGAGTATCTTATGAAGAAGAAAAGCTGCAGGGTGTACATAGTGGATAAGGACAGGTATCTGTTTCACAAAGCCAGGGCTTTTGCGCGCGATGGCATCTGTGCGGACCTTCAGGGCACAGAGTGGAAAGACTATTTTCAGGGCAGACACTTTGACAGGATAGTTCTTGCCGACGTTCTGGAGCATCTTTCGGACCCGGCAGATGTGCTGAAAAGCTGCAGAGCTTTCCTTAAACCCGACGGGTCGGTCCTGATCTCTGTCCCCAATTTTGCCCACAACGATATCCTGCTTCAGCTGTACCATGACGACCTTCCTGTCTGGGAGACCGGAATAATGGACTACACGCATATGACCATTTTTACCAGGAAGGGCCTTCCGGGCTTGCTGAAAGACTGCGGATTTTCGCCGTCAAAAACAGCGGCCGTGTGCAGGCCAACAGGAGAGACAGAGCAGCCGGCAGGAAAAAAGGCAGGGTCTGATGCGCTCATCGCAGAGCTGGAAAAAAGAGAATACGGGCACGTTTACCAGTGGGTCGTAAAGGCTGTGCCCGTCTGTTCATCGGCGGGCACTCCGGAAGAACGGTACCGCGCGGAACTCAGGCTTCTGGAGGAAGACAGGCTTCGTATCCTTCGCGTATCTGCCATGAGGGACGACAATATACTGTACCTGCAGCGGCAGCTGCGGGAAAAAGATCTGGCGGAGGAAACGCTGGTGAGAGAAGTGAAAAAGCTGGAGAGGGAGACATCACTCTACAGGGATTCCACATCGTGGAAGGTCACCGCGCCGCTGCGGCGGGCGGGGTTTTTCTTTCGGCATCTGCTGCATGTCACAGAGCATGCCGGGATCGATCAGGTACCGGAACATAAGGCAGAAAAGGAGATGACAGGCCGGACGGAGTACGATTTTCGCACCTTTGATGCGCCGCTGCAGGAGCATCGCCCGCTTGTTTCCGTCGTTGTTCCGTGCTACCAGCATGCGAAATACCTGGAACAAAGGATGGAGTCTGTCTTCCGGCAGACTTATGATCGCATCGAACTTATCCTTCTGGATGACGCTTCTACGGACGGCAGCCAAAGGATCCTGGAAAAATGGGCC
>CACXFM010000183.1 GCA_902766955.1 uncultured Lachnospiraceae bacterium
AGAGACGTCTGCGTCACTCCGAGTTCCTTAGCGATCTGGCGCACGATCTCCTCCGCGGGCTCACTCTCGCCGCGTTCCGCTTTCCCGAGTACGGAAGCGGAGAGCCCGTCGATCCGCGAGGCAAGTTCCGACTGTGAGATTCCTTTCTTCGTCCTGGCATCTTTGATCAGTGTCCCCAGTTTCTTAGACATACCGCTGTCCTCCTTCCATTTTCTTTTCCTTTTTTCAGGCCCGCCGCAGGCGCACTGCGTCCGGCCCCGTCATTTGCGCCTGTAACCGGTCACCATCGTCATAATAAAACAGAAAACCGTCGCCCAGGCAAAAAATCTGTGCTGTTTCATATACCCCGTTCTCCTCTTCTTTTCAGCTTTCAGGACCAGTTCATCGCCGCAGTGGATGTAGTTGAGGTTTGTTCCCGCCACCTGCTTCATCACCCGGTAGGGACCGGTGCCGGTACAGTGACAGGTATAGAACTTGGTCTTTCCGTACTTCTTCAGTTCTTCTGCGCACTCCAGCATCTGCCGGATATCCTCATCCGTAAATCCGCCGTGTTTCTTCATATGGAATCCGCTGATCACGACGTCCGGTTCCCCGCCGCAGACCTCGCGGAAGCGCTCCAGAACATTCAGGATCCCGTGGTGGGCGCAGCCCGACATGAGGACCCGCAGGCCGTCTTCCGTGATCACGAGACACATCTCATGGTCATAGCGGTCCTGTCTCAGGCCGTCTTCCGTTCTCTGTCTGTGCTCCCGGTTCCCGGAGGGGGACGGATACCGCGTCCCGATCCCGCCGAACACAAAGAGCTCCTCATCGATCCGGAAGTCCTCGTCCAGATAAATGATGCCGGGGAGTTCCTTCACTTCCTCCGAGAGTCCGATATACCGCTCCCCGCCGTCATGCACCGACAGAAAATCACCGTCTGCCCCCCGCCGCGCATAGATCGCCGCGTCCGGATTCACCCTGCGGAAGGCGGCGAGACCGTCGCCGTGGTCATAATGCCCGTGCGAGAGGATCACCGTATCAACGGATTCCAGGGCAACGCCGAGCTTTTCCGCGTTCGAAAGCAGAAGCTCCCCGTCCGGTCCGGCGTCAACAAGGATCCGGTGCTTCCGCGTTTCCACGTAAAAACTGAGTCCGTGGGCACAGGCGCAGCCGCGCTGCCCCTCCGTATTTTCCACCAGATTTACAATCCGCATGACGTTCCCCCTCATATTCTGACAGTTCGATCGCACTTGTATTTTATTATAACAGATTATTCCGATCCCAGATATAATTATAACAAAGCAGTCAGACACATCTTGAAATCGCGGTTAATTTATGTTAATCTTAGTTAAAATGAAAGGCGGGTGATTTACGATGGAAATCCATAAATCTGCAGAGGATTATCTGGAAGCGATGCTCATGATGAAGGAACGTCACGGCTATGTCCGTTCGATCGACGTGGCCGAACAGCTCGGCGTCACAAAGCCGTCCGTCAGCTACGCGACCAAGCAGCTCCGCGAGAACGGATACATCACGATGGACCACGCGAACTTTATCGTTCTCACCGACAAAGGCATGGAGATCGCACAGAGAATCTACACCCGCCACAAAGTACTGACCGGATTTTTTGAAATGCTCGGTGTCAGTCCGGAGAATGCGCGGGAAGACGCCTGTAAAGTCGAGCATGATCTCAGCAACGAGACTTTTGACGCGCTCTGCAGACATATAGACGAAATGGAGAAAGGGTCCGCTTCGTGAACACAAACCCTTCGCGGTTTGTTCACTTTCTTTTCACAGACATATTTTAAGATAGTATCATAAAAGAAAAAGAAAACCTTTTCTTTTCATACAGCTCTCCTTTTAAGGAGAGTACTCCTTCCCTTTTTACAATCAGCACATCCCCGGTAAGGATGTGCTTTTTGTATGCTTTCAGTTCCGGCCTTCCGCCGCGCGGTCCGTGATACCGGCCCTGACGGACAAGATCCGCTCCAGCGATTCATCAATCCGTTCCTCCGCAATCCTTCCGGAAGCAAGCGCGTCCAGGAGTCCCTGTCTGGCCGCGTGGTAATCGGCAGGCATCAGGATGAGATCGCAGCCGGCCTCCACGGCCAGCACCGCCGCTTCCGCAGACGAAAACTGTCCGGTGACGGCCCCCATGTTGAGGGCATCCGTCATGACGATTCCGTCATACCCCAGTCTTTCCCGAAGAATTCCGCTGATCACAGTCTCAGACAGAGAGGCCGGCATATCATCGCCCGTCACTTCGGGAAGCGCGATATGGGCGGCCATAACCGCCGGCGCATAGTCCGCCCCGTCCGCAAACGGGACGAGCTCCGCCTCCATGAGTTCCTCCAGCGTCTTCTCTGTCGCGGCATATCCGCTGTGCGTGTCTCCCGCCGTCGCCCCGTGGCCCGGAAAATGCTTCAGCACCGGGATCACGCCTCCCGCCATCAGCTGCTCCGACTCGGCGCGCACCATGGCCGAAACCGCCGCCGGGTCACTCCCGAAAGACCGCTCTGCGACAACGGTATTGTCCGGATTTGTCAGGACGTCGGCCACCGGCGCCAGATCCATGTTAAAGCCGAGCTCTCTCAGATAGCCCCCGATGACACTCCCCATCAATGCGGCGTCAGACACATTTCCGCTCTGCCCGATCTCACGCGCGCTCGGAAAGCGCGGCACCCCGAAGGCCTCATTTTTGGCGATTCTCGTGACCGTCCCGCCTTCTTCGTCGAGCGCCAGAAACGGCTCCGGGAGTCCTTCCTCCCGATAGAATTCTTTTATGCCCTCAAGCATCTGCCGTGTCTGCCCCGGATCCTGCAGATTCCCTTCCATAAAAATGAAGCCGCCCGGCGCACTGCCCGCCAGCGCCTCTCTGAATCCCTCCCCGCACTCCGTCACGGTTTCCCCGTCCGTCAGGGCTTCCGGCAGGATGATCAGCATCTGGCTGACCTTTTCTTCCGGCGTGAGAGAGCTGATCAGCTCCTCCGTGCTGCTGCCCGGCTCCGTTCCGGCAGGGATCTCCGCCCCCGGCACCATGTCAGATCTTCCTGACGCCGTATCCGCTTCCGCGGCACACACGCTCAGATGCCCTCCCAGCAGCATTGTCACCAGGC
>CACXFM010000184.1 GCA_902766955.1 uncultured Lachnospiraceae bacterium
CCCCCGTTTTCCATCGGGAAAGAGAGATAGCTGCCGTCCTTCACGTACTCCGTCTCCACGGGCTCCCCGCCGGGAGCGCACACGTAAAGCGTGCCGCCGCTCTCCGCCTTCACCCTGGCCGTCAGAGTTCCCTCATAATCATTTACATAAAATGTCTCCGCATCCTTCAGCTCTCTGATGATCTTCTCTTCCAGCTTCTCCTTCAGGCCTTCCGGCTCAGGGTAGTCTCCCTCGTATCTGCTGACCGTAAGACTCTGTCCCTCATAGAAAATGCCCTCGGCCAGATACCGGGGTACCTCTCCCCCGGAAGCAAGCGTCGTAACCGGCCGGTAATAAGCGCCGCTCACCGTCATGTCGCTGAAAATCCGCTCCCTGTCGAAATCGTCCCATTTCCAGAAGCTGTCGCCTTCCTTCTCCACTTCGGGCAGTTCCTGAAGCGTCCCGCCAAAGGGCACGTCCACCACTTTCAGCACTTCGTCGTTTTTGACGAAGGTCACATGGCACTCCGGCAGAAGACCTTCCGGCAGTCCGGCTGCCTGCAGTGCGTCCGCTGCGTCAATCCCGTCAGCGGGGCTTTCGGCCATACTTTCCGCCGCGCTCTCTGCCGCGCTTCCTGCCGCGTCCTCCGCTCCGCTTTCAATTACGGCTTCAGCTTCACTTTCAGTCACGGCCTCAGCCTCACTTTCAGCCGCCGGAAGTGCCAGCGGTTCCGCGGAATCCGCATACCCGATATTATCGACTCCTCCGAATCCGTAGTCCACGTAGCGGCAGCCCTTTACTTCTCCGTCCGCATACCCGGCCACGGCTCCGACATATTCCGATCCCCTGCCTATATAGCTGCAGGAAATACAGTCCCCGATCCGGCTTCCCTTTCCCGCGATTCCTCCGACATAAGAGTCTCCGCTGACAAGGCTGCCTGAAAAGGATGCATTGATGGTCCCGTCGGACCGGCCCGCGATGCCTCCGCCATAGCCGCCCTCCGTAACCGAGACGGCGCCCGTATTGACGCTGTCCGTCACGATGCCGAATTCCATATTTCCGGCGATGCCGCCGGAAGCCTCCTTCTTTGCGGTGACGCTTCCCGTATTCCGGCATTCCCGCACGGCCGCAAAAATCAGATATCTGGCTTCCTTCAGAAAATGATCCGGCAGCTGCAGCACGTCTTCCGCATCGATGTCATTTTCAAAGCTGACCGAGCCGACGGCGCCGCCCGTGTTGACGTCCGCTTCTATGGCGCCCTCATTGCTGCTCTTTTCGACGACGGAGGAATCACTTCTGTACGGATCCGGTCCGGACACATCCTCCTGGTGATAGCGGTCCGAGAGGGAGATATTATCTGACAGATCAAAAAACGTGTCGATGATCACATCCAGCTGGTCTGTGAGCGCGTCTATATCGGCGGCTGTCGTGCCTGCGATGTCCGACACTTCCCCGGCCAGCGGAGCGAGGGAATTTACCAGATTGTCAAAGGCAGTGTAGAAGGCCTCCGTATCCGGCGCCTTCCATTCCAGATTTTTCAGGATATCAAGAGCGTCTTTCAGCGCTCCCGGATCGAGAAGGGACGCCCCCTCCGTGAGAATGGACGTCACAAGGGAACGGATCTCCTCCGCGTCGGGAAGCTCGACACTCACGTCCGCCTCCAGCTCCCCTTCAAATCCCGCATCGGCCGACTCCGTGACGTTCATCCGCGCTCCGGCCCCGCCGCTTTCGGAGGCTGTCTCTTCATCACCCCCGGTCACCGCTTCAGCCGCATCGGCCACGGACATTTTCGCCATGGACAAAAGAGAGAGCACCGGTTTTATCCCGGCATAAAAAGAGGGATCCTGCGTGTCTTCGTCGTCCGCCGGATAGTCCTGATCTTCCTCCTCATACACGGCTTCCTCTCCGTCATCAGGCACTTCTTCCTCCGCCGGAGCACCGGCTTCATCAGCAGGAACATCTTCCTCCGGCGGAACGTCGGCTCCGTCATCCGGCGTCTCATCCTGCCCGCTCTCATACCCTTCACCGGATACCTCTTCCTGTGCGGTATCGTCCCCGCCGGACACATATTCCTCCTGCTGTCCGGGATCCTGTGCTTCGGCCGGGGTCTCCTCCGCGTTCTCCGGGCTTTGTCCGCTTCCGCCGTCCGTGTTCTGCCCGGCCGGCAGCAGCGCTTCCGTTTCCGCACCTGTCTCCGCTTTCTGCTGCAGAAGCCAGTTCTGCAGGGAAGGCCACCACGCATCGCCCTGCGAGTTCATGACCGAGCCGATGTCAAGTTTAGAGGTGCCGTCCACATCCGCCTTCACCTTCAGGCTGTCAGTGTCCGCTTCGGCCAGAATCTCCGCGAGACGGCCTAGGGCCGTTTTCATCGCCTCCGCGTTTTCTTCGCTGTAAGCGGATTTCAGTTCCTCCAGCACTGCGGGCAGACTGGACAGCGCACTTTCGAGATTTTCCGAAACCTGATCCGTCAGGCTGTCCAGTTCCGCGATTGTGTCATCGGCGTATCCGGCCGCCGTGTTCATCTGCTTCTTCAGTTCCCCGGACCCGTCCGCGAGATCGGCAAAGACCTGGTCAAAAAGTTCATTCAGTCTGGTCAGTTCCGTACGCAGCGCCTCTTTTTTGTCCTCCGAGAGCTCCCAGAAGGTCTCCACCTCCAGCTGGCCGGTGATCCCGCCTGTGTCCTTTCTGCCCTGCACGGTGCCCTGATTCGTGCAGTTCACCGTATAGCCGCTCTGTCTGCCGACGATACCGCCCACGTTGTATCCGGTGTGAGGATACCCCACATTCCCTGCATTTACGCAGCCGCTCACCGTTCCCTCCGAGCGGCCGGCGATCCCGCCGATATCCATGATATCCACGAAATCTTCCTCTCTGACCGAGGATATATCAAATGAAGTAAGCCCCGCCAGACCGCCCGTAAGTCCCGAGGCCAGGGTGTCCTTCAGGTCTTCGCCCGCCTCGATATATTCCGTATTGACGGATCCCTCATTGCGGGAAGCCATAATCCTGCCGCTGTTCATCCCGGCAATGCCGCCTGCCTCGTGCGCAGCCGCGATATCGCCGCGGGATACGCATCTGCTGATCAGGCCGCTCTCATGCTGGCGCCCAGCGATGCCGCCCGCCGTCTCCTTTCCGGCGACCCTTCCCTCAAAGCTGCAGTTCTGTATGGATCCGGCATTATCTCCGGCGATCCCTCCGAGGACAGCCGCACTTCCTTCCGGCTCGATTCTGCCTTTCACGTTCAGATTCCGGATGACTGCGCC
>CACXFM010000185.1 GCA_902766955.1 uncultured Lachnospiraceae bacterium
CCGGCCCCCTTTTGAAATCACAACCGTAAAATATCCCGCATTGCCGGGAATCTCCTGAAGACTGCGGCAGACAACCTCATTGTCCATGCCGCAGTTTTCTACTGCCGCCGCACCTCGGCCGGCTTTCTCAAGCACTTCTTTCACGCGTCCCATCTGCCGCCCGGCTTTCATCAGGACAAGCGCTGCCTCTCCCGCTGAAGAGAGATAATCTCCGGTCAGACCAGCCGCCGGAATCACGCGCAGCTCTTCTTCCCCTTTCACGAGGGGCATGTTTAAGCTTGCCGCGGCAGCCGAAAACGACGTCACGCCGCTCACCATTCCGGTCTCAAAGCCGTCCGCGCGCAGAAGCTCCTGTATATAGGAAAAGGTGCTGTAAACGGCCGGATCGCCCAGCGTCAGGACCGCGATATCTGTCCCGTCTGCCGCCCGTTTCTCCAGCAGATCCGCCGCCTCTCTGTGCTTCCGGCGGAGAACTTCCTCATCTCTCGTCATCGGCAGATGAAGGCCCAGGATCTCCTTGTCCGCAAGCTCCGGCACACTGCCCAGGGCAATCCGGTACGCCAGAGATTCTCTGGGGGAGGTGCCTGTCACCACGAGCGGCACCGCAATTATTTCATATTCACGGATGATCCGGACTGCCTTCAGCGTCATCAGTTCCGGATCACCGGGCCCTACACCGACACAATAAATCATATGACAGCCTCCGCTTTATTCCGTTATCACGGGAAGGCTGTTTTCTTTTGCATACGCTTCCGCCGCCGACCCCGCTTCCGCCAGGATACGGAACGGATATTCCTCCGGATCTATGAGCCCCATTTCCAGGAGCGCCGCCGACCCCGGCATGGGATCTCCGCACATATAAAACGCTTCCTCACCGATCTCCGTCACCGACGACGGAATCCGGATCTCATGGATTTCATCACAACCGGCAAACGCCTGACTCCCGATCGTTTCCAGGCCGTCAGGCAGCGAGACTTCGGACAGGCCCGTATATGCCAGCGCTTCTTCTCCTATCCGCTTTATGTCAGCCGGAACTGTGAGACTCCCTGTTTTTTTCCTGGGAATCGCCACCAGAACCCCTTCCGCCGCATCAATAAGCATGCCGTCCGTAACCTGATAGACATCATTTCCTTCCTCAACACGGATTTCCTCCAATTTGATAAGCTCGGCGAAAGGATTCTCCTCTATTTTCCGCACGCAGGCCGGTATTGTGACGGTGCTGATCTCGTTAATCCCCGTCACCAGTCCGTCAGAAACTGAATAAGCATTTTTAATATGCTGTACCAAAGCTCTGCTTCCGATTTCCGTGACCGTTTTCTCCTCCGTCTCTCCGGAACCATAATTCAGCTTGATTGATCCGGGAATCTCAAGTTCTTTCGACTTAAGATCCAGAGGCAGATAATCAAGCCGCACCGTTCCGTCCGAAAGCTCCGTACAATAAATATAATCACCGCGTTCCTCGTCCGTGATTTCGTGGTCCGGAGAGACATGGGCGTATAATCCTCCCTGATCTCCATTGGCCGAAACCGACTGCGATAAAAAAGAAGAAATCACCGGCACCAGTATAACAATTGCCATTGAAAACTTTCTTTTTGATCTCATTTGCATTCCCCTTTCATGTCAATGCTGTTACTTTTTCCACAAACCGTCTCACTGCCTCCGCATACTCCTCCGGATCTTTCAAAACCGATTCCGCATGTCCCGCTCCCGGGATCAGGTGCAGTTCCCGGTACCCTTCTGTCGCCTCATACATCCGCTGACTGTTCTCCGGCCGTATAAATGTATCTGACGCGCCGTGTATGAAGAGAACGGGGATGTGGTTGCCCTTCAGATGCAGGACCGGCTGCATGTCACGATAACTGAACGTGCCGTTCAGCTTCGAAAAGCCCGACGCGAGATCCACAATCTGCGGCGGCAGATGCGCCTGCGAAGCCGCCCCTTTCAGCACATTTTCAATGTCCGCAAATCCGCAGTCGGCCACCGCAAAGGAAACATCCGGTTTTTCACCGAGTGCGGTCACGGTCGTCGCCGCCCCCAGCGATTCCCCGTGGAGGCCGATGATGACATCCGATCCGTATCTCGTGCGCGTGTCCTCCACCATCGCCAGCAGGTCTTTTGACTCCAGCACGCCGTAGGTGCAGGGCGCCGGTGCATTTTCCCCGTGTCCGCGCAGGTCATAGAGAATGCAGCTGAATCCCAGATCCAGATAGATCTTCGCATATTTGAGAGAGCCGAAGCGGTTGTCGGTGTATCCGTGCGACAGGATCATATATCTGCCGGCAGAACCGGGATTCTTCAGCAGCAGGGCGTGCAGCACATACTCATCATATCCGCTGACCGTGTATTCTTCTTTTTCAATCCCGTCATACCAGCTCAGGTCGTAATGCTCCGTCTGCCATTTCCAGGCCTCGTCCAGTGTCTGCCTTCTGCCGCCGGCCGCATTTTTCATAATGAAAATGCCGCTGCCGCCGGCAAACAGCGCCGCTGCCCCCAAAGCGGCAGCAGCTGCCACAGTTAATTTCTTCATTTCGCCTCCTTAAGATTTCGTTCAGAACCTTTGGCAAAAACAGGCCTCGGTCCCTCATTGTCAGCCGCCAGTGTGATTTCCATTCTGTCTAGGAAGAAGGAGACTGCTGCCCCGGCTCCACATGCTGCTGCCGTTTCCGCCTCCAGGCAAGCGGCGGCGTCCCTTCCTCCTGAGAAAACAGCTTAATAAACCCTTTCAGTGAAAATCCGGTCCGTTCCGCGATCTCCGTGACCGACCAGTCCGTCCGGATCAGCAGTGTCTTTGCATAATCGATTTTCTTGCGGTTCACATACTCGACGGGGGAATACCCGGTATCCCTCTTGAATCTCCTGGAAAAATGGTAAGGACTCAGGGAAGCCGCCGCGGCCAGTTCCTCCAGCTTTATTCTGCGCCCGATGTGTTCATTGATATATGCCGTGACCTGATCTATATAGAAAGCATTTCCCGCGTCCTGCGCACTGCTGCCGTGCAGATAGTGCAGAATCTCATACACCCTGAGAGATTCTTCGAATTCCGTCTCCGTCCTGCCTTCTTCGTAAAACTGCAGCGTTTTTTCGATCAATGCCATCAGGGAAACCGCATTCTGCTTTTCGACCACGGGGCCATGAAGATCCAGGATATGCCGGCAGATCTCGTGGGCATTGGAGCCCTCGAAATGAAGATAGTAAAATTCCAGCCCGTCCATGTCCGCATAATAATAATGAGGTTCCCGGCAGTCGATCAGGATGGCATCTCCTGCCTTCAGCCGGGTGGAGGTCCCCCGGTAATCCACGTGGAGGCAGCCTTTTTTAACGCAGATCACAAGGATCGGAGAGAAGTAATCTCTTCTGATCGCGTATGCATGCGTACAGTAATAGTGCCCGATCTGGGTAATATAAAAATACAGGTCTTTTGCTGTGGGCAGCGGTGTAAACAGATAACCGCAGGATTTTCCGAGTACGCCCCTCTCCTGCACCACTCTGAAATCAAGTCTCATATTCCGCTCCCTGACGTGTTTGTCTCCTTCTGTCTGTCTATGCGGTATATTGTAACATCCTGTTCTTTTTGTGTAAAACGAAAAGAGCAATATCGGCGAAGTTTAGAGCAACGCAAAGGATAGGATTCAGCGGTTTCAGGAGTATACTCAGAAGCATCAGAGGAAAGAAAACACTTTCCGACAAAAACGAAAAAGCACTTGGAATCACATAATCATCAGCTCACATGACATTTTCAAAAAAAGGAGAAAAAACCATGATCAATGGCGAGAAGAAAATTGCAAGACCTTTCAGATGGGGCATCGTAGGCGGCGGACGCACCAGCCAGGTCGGCTACAAGCACAGGCTCGGCGCACTGATGGACAACACCAACTTCAAGCTTGTGGCGGCGGCCTTCGACATTGATCCCGACCGCTGCGTCGATTTCGGCAGAGAGCTGAACATGGATCCCTCCCGCTGCTATCCCGACTACAAAACACTCTTTGCGGAAGAATCAAAGCGCGAGGACGGCATCGAAGTCGTGGACGTGGCCACGCCCAACTTCCAGCACTATGAAGTGACGAAAGCGGCCCTTGAAGCCGGCCTGCACGTGATCTGTGAAAAGCCCCTCTTCTTTGAAAGAGAACAGGGCGAGGAAATTAAAAAGCTGGCGGAAGAGAAGGGCAAAATCGTAGCAGTCACCTACGGCTTCTCCGGTTTCCCCATGCTCAAGCAGATGCGGGCGATGGTCCGGGACGGCGCGATCGGCAAGGTCAATATGGTTGAACTCCGCTATACGCACGGCTTTGGCTGCGATGCGGAAGCGGATGTAAAAGCAGAAGGTCAGAAATGGAGAGTCAACCCGGCCAAGGTCGGCAGGGGCTTCGTCCTCGGCGATCTCTCCACCCACACCTTCTATATGAGCGAACTGATCTGCCCCGACCTGAAGCTGGACGAGGTCCTCTGCTTCCGTCAGGCCTTCGTGGGCAGCCGCTATCCCCTGGAAGACAACGCCTATGTCCTGATGAAATACGAAGGCGGCGCCGTCGGCCGCATGTGGACCAGCGCAGTAAATGCAGGCGACATGACCTCCCAGCACATCCGTATCGTCGGCTCAAAAGCTTCTCTGGAGTGGAACGATTCGACCGCGGACAGACTGATCTTCGAGGAGCAGGGAAAGCCCCAGCAAATTCTCACCAGAGGCATGGACTACCTGGACGATCTGGCCAAAGAAGACGAGCGTCTCGGTGCGCTTCATTTCGAAGGTCTTCCGGAGTCCTGGGCAAACCTCTATACACGCTTTGCCATCGTCATGGATGCAAAAGACAGAGGCGATGAGGAAACTGTCAGAAATACAATCTATCCCGATATCGACGCCGGGATCGACGGCATCCGCTGGATCAATGCCTGCGCCAATTCCGCCGACAACGGTTCCGTCTGGACAAAATTCTGATCCGTTTTTATAGAAGAAAGACAAAACAGGAGGCCGGCTCTTTTGCCGGTCTCCTGCCTTTCATTCCCCGATTGGTTTTCCATCTGACGCAGGCTGTCTTCGTCAGCCCTCAGTTCTTCTTCCACGCCCGGTACGCGTCGATCTCCGGCCCGCACTGGCTGATCGCCAGCCCGATCACCGCCAGATCATCCGCAATGCCGATCACCGGTATGTTATCCGAAATCAGATCCTTCTTTTTGACGGCATAGATAAATGCAGCCACGATGAGAATGATCACCTTGGGCGAAACGTTCTTGTACTCGCCGGTGATGTAGCTTTTCACCATGGAGATCAGCGTCGGAATGTCGCCGACGGTCTCTCCGACAAGGGGCATATCCTTGATCTTCTTTTCCACTTCTTTAAGGAGCTCCGCGACTCCGCCCGGATTCTTCAGAAGCTCTTCCGCCTGGCCGAGGCCGCCGTTCAGCATTTCCTGCGCCCTGTTCAATACTGATTTATCCATCGTTTTCTCCTTCCTTTCCGCTTCCTGTGCGGACATCTGCTGTTTTAATTATAAACCAGGCCGGCTCATCTTAAAATCATCTTTTTCCCGATCTCTTGTGGTATATTTATGTTAAAGAATCTGAAGGGAACTTTAATCTGATTTTAATCTTTCTCCAAAGTGTCTTTAAAAAGCCGGTGTTAGAGTATACATCATCAAAAACAACACGGCACAAGCCGTTGAAAAGACACCCGCTTAAAAGACAAAGATCATGCGGAAGAAAGAAAGGAAGGCATACAATGGATCAGATGGAAAAAGTCGACAGACTCCGTGAAAGAGCAAACGTCACCTACGAAGAGGCAAAGGCCGCACTCGAAGCCAACAACTGGGATCTCCTGGACGCGATGGTCGCGCTGGAGAAAGAGGGCAAGACCATCCCGCCGCAGCAGTCGGATTACTCCACAAGCTACGAGCAGCAGGAGCATTACATCCGCGTGCAGGACAAGGTCGAAGAACAGCAGAACTCGGCTCCCAAGGTGGGCCGCTCCATCCGGGACGGCATCCGCCGTTTCTGGAGGATCTGCGTGGACAATGCATTCTGCATTAAAAGAGACGGCCAGCTGGTCTTCCAGCTCCCCCTCATTGTCCTCCTTCTCATCGTACTGTTCTCCTGGCACGTGTCGGTCCCCGTTCTCCTGATCGCCATGCTCTTCAGATTCCGCTACTCCATCGAGGGAAAGGATGATCTGGACAGGGTCAATGACCTGATGGAATCCGCGGGAAATGCAGCCGACGGTATCCGCGAAGGCTTTCAGAAGGCAGGCAATGACAATGCCGAAAAGTAACTTTCAAAAAGGCAGGCAGTGACAACGCCGAAAAGTAAACATTTCACAAGCGCCGCGGGACATGGTTTCATCTCCCGCGGCAGCGCCGTATACGTAACAGGAGCCCGAAAAATGAGCGCATCTCTCCTTATTGTCGAAGACGAAGAAAAACTCGCCCGCTTTATCGAACTGGAACTTCTGCATGAAGGGTATCAGGTCAAGGTCTGTACCGACGGGCGCGACGCGCTGCTCGAAGCGACGGAACACCCGTATGACCTGATCCTTCTGGACATCATGCTGCCGGGACTCAACGGCCTGGAAGTGCTGCGGCGCCTCATGCGGGAGCGCCCGACCCCGGTCATTCTGCTGACGGCGAGGGACGCCGTCATGGACAAGGTCGCCGGGCTGGACGCCGGCGCGGTCGATTATATCACCAAACCCTTCGCGATCGAGGAGCTGCTGGCAAGGATCCGCGTGGCCCTGAAACTCCACCCGGCCAATGTAGGGCGGAGTGCTTCCGATGAAAACAGCGATTCGGAAGAAGGGATCCTCAGATGGGGTCCCCTGACTCTGGACGAACCGAAGCGGCGGGTCACGGTGAGCGGCCACGAGGTCTCCCTCACCAACCGGGAATTCCTGATGCTCAAAGTCCTGCTCGAAAATACGGACATCGTGCTGTCGAGAGAGACGCTTCTGGATAAGGTCTGCGGCTACGACTACGTCGGCGAGACCAACGTCATCGACGTCTATATCCGCTACCTGCGCTCCAAGATCGACGACGTCTTCGGTTTCCGGATGATCCGGACGGTCCGGGGCGTCGGGTATGTGATCCAGGCATGGACAGATTCGTAAAGGGAACGCCATGAAAAAAGACAAACATAAATCCCGCCCCCTTCCGGGTAGCGGAACGAAACAGGTCTCCTCCATCACAAGAAAAATGCATTTCCATATCATCAGGAAGCAATTGGGGCGCCTGTTTCTTTTTGATGCAGCCATATTTGCCGCGATCGCCTGTGCATTTCCCGCGGGTTTCGAGTACGCCCGTTTCGGGGCCTTCGTCAAGGACTACAGCCGTTACCCGCAGATCGTCCACAGGAATCTCTATTACATCGTCGCGGACACGGGCGGCCGGGAACTCATCCGGATGAATATGACGCCTTTCCTCAGGTGGCTCGGCATGGGCATTCTCATACTGGCCGCCCTGCAGCTCATCGGGATTCTGATCAATTACGGCCATGAGGACAAGAAGATCCGCCGGATCCTGAACCCGATCAACGAGATCGCGCTCCGGGCCGACGAACTCAGCCGCCTGTCTTTCACGGAAGACAAATACCAGCTGCTGGAGGACGCCATCGAGCATATCGATCCGGACAGCGCCCAGGTGCTCTCCTTCGGGGATTCGGATCTGGCCGGCGTCGAGGCGGCTATGAACAATCTGCTCCTCCGCATGCGGGACACTTACCGCCAGCAGGCGCGCTTCGTCAACGACGCCTCGCACGAGCTCCGCACCCCGATCGCCGTCATCCAGGGCTACGCAAATATGCTGGACCGCTGGGGCAAGAAGGATGAGAAAATTCTCGACGAGTCCATCACCGCCATCCTGCATGAGTCTGACCACATGCATCATCTGGTGGAGCAGCTGCTCTTCCTGGCCCGGGGCGACAGTGGAAAGACTGTGCTCAATCGGGAACCCACGGATGTAAACGCCATGATGCAGGAGGTCTATGAAGAATCTTTCATGATCGATGAAGATCATCCCTACCGCTTCCGTCCTTCGGAGGAAGCTCTGTCCGTGGAGGCGGATCCGGGGCTCCTGAAGCAGGCGGTCCGCATTCTCGTCGATAATGCCGCCAAGTATACGGCGAAGGGAGATGAAATTGTTCTTTCCTGCGGGCGGACCGGATCCGAGATCTTCCTGCAGGTCCAGGACACCGGGACGGGCATGGCGGAGGCGGATGTCCAGCATATGTTCGAGCGCTTCTACCGCTCGGATGAGACGCGTTCCATCGAGGGCACGGGACTCGGGCTCTCCATCGCCAAGTGGATCGTCGACAAGCACGGCGGGCACTTCGAGGTTCTGTCACGCACTTCGCTCGGGACGCGGATCCGGATTGTGCTGTGAGTCCGGAAAGGTGCCCGGAAAGGTGACAGGCACCTTTCCATCGTAATCGCGGCTTTGGAAAGAATATGGAAAGGTGACAGGCACCATCAAAAAGGCACCATCAAAAAACACCCGGCACCGCACATGCGGTGCCGGGCATCACCAAAAAGAAGCCGCCATGTGGAAAGGTGCCTGTCACCTTTCCATTTATTTGATTGTGTAGCCGCCGTCGATCAGCAGGTTGTGGCCCGTGATCATGGCTGCGCCCTTGCTGCACAGGAAG
>CACXFM010000186.1 GCA_902766955.1 uncultured Lachnospiraceae bacterium
CTTGATGGAAGCGCCGTCAAAGTACTGTGTCGGGCAGGAGTCCGTCGTTCTCGTATAAATCGGCCAGTTGGGACGGAAGAGATCGTCTGCCTCTTCTTTTCCGAGGATTGCCAGATTGGCATCATAGTAGCTCTTAAAGTCCGTGATGGCGGCGAAGAATCCCTTATGCTGGATGGCGCGCACATCGTATTCCTCGCAGGCCTGTGAGAGCATCTGCTGCAGGTTGTACATGGAGGAGAGGCTTCTCGCTCTGTCGATCAGCTCAAGAAGCAGATCTTTCTTCATGACATAGGTCTCGAGGAAGATGTTGCGGTTCTTCTCATTGCCCATGTTCGTGTGGATCGATTCCACGCCCTTCTGGCGGTTGAGGGTCAGGTAGCTGCATCCGAGGTCCGCCTCGCGCGCATTTGTGATGCGCTGATAGAGCAGAGATACATCCGCGCCGCTTTCGATGTGCTGTTTGAGCAGCGCATCGTAATCCTGGGAGTAGACGATATTGCTAGGGGCAATGACGACATACTCCTCGTGGGCGCGCTGGATATGATCAATGTTTTCGACAAAGGCTGCGATATCCGTGTTGTAGATGCGGTTGATGGCGCCTTCGTCGTGGAACAGGAGCTGCAGTTTGCCGCGCTTGGAGTTGATGTTGTAGAGACGTCCGGATCCGAGGTGCTCTGCCAGAGAGCGCGGATTGCCGCTCACATAGACCAGGACGCGGTCAATGCCGCTGTTGCTCATGTTTGAGATCGGGAAGTCCACCATGCGAAAGCGGCCGACGAAGGAGAAAGCAGCGATCGGACGGTAGTCCTGCATGCCTTCCACATAATAACGGTTTGATGCTGCGGTTACGATACCAAATGCTTTTGCCATAATTATTCAACCCCCTTCACGCGTTTTGCGACAAGCTCGATTTCTTTGCTGTCCGCGCTGCCGACAACGGCACCTTTGCCGATGACGACACCATCAGCGACCAGTGCACGTGTGACAACGGCACCTTCTTCGACGACGGCACCCGGCATCAGGACCGTGTCGACCACCTTTGCGCCGGGTTTGACCTGTGCGCCGGTAAAGAGAATGGAACTCCTGACTTCGCCTTCCACGACGCAGCCCTGCGTGATATAAGCCTTGTCAACAACGGCATCCTTTCCGTAGAAAGCGGGCAGAGTGGAAGCGTCGTCGGTGTAGATCTTCCAGGTCGGGTCGTTCATGTTCAGCGGGCTCTTTTTGCCGAGCAGGTCCATGTTGGCTTCCCAGAGAGACGTAATGGTTCCGACATCCTTCCAGTACCCCTCAAACTTGTAGGCAACGAGCTTTTTGCCCGAGTTCAGGAAGTTGGGGATGACATCATTTCCGAAATCATGCGTGGAATCCGGATCCTTCATATCGGCGATCAGGACTTTGCGGAGGGCCTTCCATGTGAAGATATAGATGCCCATGGAGGCGAGGTTGCTCTTGGGTTCCTTCGGCTTCTCCTGGAACTCCACGATTCTGCCTTCTTCGTCCGTGTTCATGATGCCGAATCTGGACGCTTCCTCCCAGGGAACGGGGCGGACGCCGACGGTCAGGTCAGCCTTCTGCGCCTTGTGGAAGGCCAGCATTTCGTCATAGTTCATCTTGTAGATGTGGTCGCCGGAGAGAATCAGGAGATACTCCGGATTGTAGGAATCGATGAAGTCGATATTCTGAGAAATGGCATCGGCGGTGCCGCGGTAGACGTTGAAACCTTCATCCGCTTTTTCACGGGGAGGAAGAACGAAGACGCCGCTCCCTTTCGAATCGAGACCCCAGCGCCTGCTGACAGCCACATAGCTGTTGAGGAGTATGGATTCGTACTGTGTCAGGACACCGACCACGTCAATGCCGCTGTTCGCGCAGTTACTTAAGGGGAAATCGATAATTCTGTATTTGCCGCCAAATGAGACTGCCGGTTTCGCGACCTTGTTGGTAAGGTCCTTCAGTCGGCTGCCCCGACCTCCGGCAAGGATCATTGCTAACATGCTGTTTTGACTCATAGAAAAACCTCCCTTGTTGTGATTTCCGCTCTTGCGGCGGTGTATTCGGCCATATGTTCGGAAGTCGGTGAGATATGGCAGAATCCGCCGAAAAATCTCTATATATTATACCGTTATATGTATATTTGTACAAGTGTGAACCATGCGGAGGTGTCCGAATTGAGTGAGAAGGTCGAAAAAACAGACAAAAATGTGATATGATCTGCACGGGAAATCAAAGCGGCTGAAAGAGGGCGCGGGAATACGGCGCGGGATGCCGGAGAAGGAGGATTATGAAGCTCAGTTTTGCCCCCCTCGAGGGGATTGCGGACTATACGTTCCGGAATGCGCATAAGAGGATATTCGGAGGGGCGGACGATTATTATACGCCTTTTATCGCGGCCAATCCTTCCTGTTCCCTGAAGGAGAAAGAGAAGCGGGAGGTGGCGCCCGGACTGAATCCGGGGATCAGCCTCGTCCCTCAGATTCTGGCCAACAGGGCGTATGCCTTCGTGAGCACGGCGCAGAGGCTGGCGGCTCTCGGATACAGGGAGGTCAATCTCAATCTCGGCTGTCCGTCCCCGGCGGTGACGGCGCACGGCAGGGGCGCGGGGCTTCTGCGCGACCAGGACCGGCTGGACCGCTTCCTGTGGGAACTGTTTGAAGAACTGGCCCGGGCGGGCCGGGAGGGAGCTGTGCCCGCGGTTTCGGTAAAAACGAGAAGCGGTTTTGCGGACCGCTCGGAAACGGAGGGACTGGTCAGGATTCTGAACAGGTATCCGTTTTCGCTGGTCATTGTGCATCCGAGGCTCCGGACGCAGCTCTACGCGGGATCCGCGGACTGGGATTCGTTCGCTGTATTTTACGGGAACTGCAAAAAGAAGCCTGCCTATAACGGCGATATCCGGAGCCCGGAAGACGCGGGGCGTCTGATGGCCCGTTTCCCCGGGACGGAACAGATCATGATCGGGAGGGGAGCCGTCGCCAATCCGGCGCTTTTCCGGATGCTGAAGGGAGGCAGGCCTCCCGGGACAGGGGAGATGTCCGCTTTTCATGACGAACTGCTCAGTGCGAGGATGGCGGAGATTCCGCTCTTTGAGAAGGCGGCCGGCAAAATGAAGGAGCTCTGGTTTTACTGGAGCGGTCTCTTTGAAGAACCGGAGCCGTATATCCGGAGAATCCGGAAGGCATGTACGGAAGAAGACTACCGCGCGGCGGTGGAAGCATTATTTGGGGAATGCACTCTGAAGGGGGATGCGGGATGACTGCAAAAGAAAAGATACTCGGCCTTCTGGAACGCTGCCGGGACAGATATCTTTCGGGAGAGGAAATTGCGGGACAGCTGGGGCTGTCGAGAAGCGCCGTCTGGAAAGCGGTGAATTCACTGCGCGGCGAGGGATACGGCATCGAGGCCGTGACCAACCGCGGCTACCGGCTCCGGGCGGATTCGGATATTTATTCGGAAGGAGGGCTCGATCCCTTTCTGCTGCCGGAAGTGAAAAGGGATCTGATCCATATCTATCAGACCGTGCGCTCGACCAGCCGCACGGCCAGGGAACTGGCCGTATCGGACGCGCCCCACGGGAGCGTGGTCCTCGCGGACTGCCAGACGGAAGGGGCGGCCCGGGGATCCGGCAGATTTTTTTCTCCCTCCGGCGGAATCTATATCAGCTTCATTCTGAAGCCTCCGGTCTTTCCCTTTGAGGAGGACACGGTCTTAAGCGCCTTCGGGGCAGTGTGCGCGGGAAATGCGATCGGGATGACCTCCGGGATCTGTCCCGCCGTCACGCATGTCAATGATCTGGAACTGAACGGCAGAAAAATCTGCGGAATTATGACCGAGGTGCTGCGGGATGCCGAGAGCGGGAGTACGGAATGGATCGTCATGGGGATCGGGATTCATTTCCGCCTGATGGACAGGGACCTTCCCCCCGAACTCAGGGACCGGTTTTCCTCTCTCTACCCGGACGGGCATCCGCAGATTCTCCGCAACTATCTGACCGCGGAGCTGATGAATGAAGTGCTGGTCAGAGGCCCCGCCATGACGGGGGAAGAAATCCTCCGCCTCTACCGCTCAAGGAAGTCATAATTGGACGCAGCTCCGCTGCAGATGCCGTCCCAGCGGCAGTCGGAGCAGACGTCTGCCCGGAGGCCGGGATTCAGAATCCGGTCTGTCACACGGGCGGCAAATTCCGCAAACGTGAGTTCCTGCCCGTAAGACAGCTGCGTCAGCGCAAGCACCCGTCCGTCATAAGTGCCGCTTTTCGTATGGTCGAGACAGACACCGTCCAGGTTCTCGGGACAGGCCGAACAGATCCGGTCCGCACCGCAGGTCAGACGGATGACTGTCTCCGGATCCGCCAGCAGGCGGGAAAGCACCTCTGACATGCCGGAAACAAAGCGGCTGCTGTATCCGGAGCCCCGGAAAAAGGCCAGGCACATGCCGTGATGAGGGCGGACGGGAAGCGGGCCTGCGGGGCTTTTTTCTTTTGCCATGTCTTATCCTTTTGTCCTTTCTTAGATGCCCGCATATCTGCGGATGCGCGGAGCGAGAACCCAGGCCAGGGCGATCTTGGTCAGATCCGGAATAATGAACGGAAATACGCACCAGCCGAGCACGGTCAGAAGCGATACCGGGCCGGTCGATTTGAGATAGACTCTCATGAACCAGGCGGTGCCGAAGAAATAACAGACGGCGAGGCCTGCCAGCATGCTGACGAGTGAGATAACCCTGCTTCTGCCGAACAGGCTCTCAATGAGCCACATGACCAGGGCTCCGGCCAGAAAACCGATGATATAGCCGCCGCTGGCGGAGAGAAGGACGCCCGCGCCTCCCGAAAAACCGGCGAATACAGGGATGCCGGCCGCACCCAGCAGGATGTAGACAAGGACCGCGAGACTGCCCTTTTTGCCGCCGAGGACTTCGACAGCCATAAACATGCCGAAGGTCTGCATGGTAAAAGGCACTGCCATGGGGATGGTAATCCAGGAGCAGACAGCGATGAGCACCGCAAAGAGAGCGATATAAACCATGTCCACTGTTCTGATCTTTGTGTTCGTGTGTGTTTCCGCGTATTGCATGACAATTCTCCTTTATGTATGGATGCAGCGATTTTGCGCCGCTCCCGGAACAATAGCATACTCTCCTTCTGATTGTCAACCTAAGGAGCGAATATTGGTTGACAATGCAGAGGAAAAGGGCAGCTTCTTGTGGTTTTTCCGAAAACGCGGTATGATTATCATATGAAAGAAAAAAAATTCAGACGAAGAAAGAGACTGATCAAAAACCGCAAGGTTGAGATGATTTTCCACGGCATTCTTCTGGTGCTTCTCGCCGGAGCGGCCATATACGGCGTGCTGAGGTGGCGGGGAATCGCTCCGCCGCTTCCGTTCGAAGCGCACGGGGACAGGGAGGAAGCCGCTCCGTCTCCGGGTGTCCATGAACTTGTGGCCCCTGAGAAGGATGCGGATGAGGAAACAGAGTCCGCGGAAGAGGGGCTGGAGACCATGTCCATCACGGCAGATGTGCACGAGCCGTATTCGTCACAGGAAACCGTGCAGGGCGCGATCCCGGATCTCACGGATTCGGAGATCGAAGAGATGGCGCAGAAACTGATGAGCACGGAAGACGGCAGCGTCGTGACGACGGATGTGGACTGCGACTGGCGGCTGATTCTCGTGAATCCGACGCACCGGCTGCCCGAAGATTTCACTGTTGAAACAGCCCTGCTTGAGAAGGGCTCGGATGCCCGTTTTGATGTCAGGGCGGTGGAGGCCCTGCGCGAAATGATCGGGGACTGCGAGAAGGAAGGGCTGTCCGTCGTCGTCCGCGGATCGTACCGCACGATGGAACAGCAGAAGGAGCTGTTCGAGGCAAAGACGGAGGAGCTGATGAAAAGCGGCATGAGCCGGAGCCGCGCCGAGAAGGAAGCGGCCACGGTTGTCGCGTATCCGGGCACAAGCGAGCATCAGCTCGGCCTGGCAGCCGATATCGTGAGCGGAGAGAACCTGGATCTGGAGGAAAATCAGGAGAACACGCCCACACAGAAATGGCTGATGAAAAACTGCTGGAAATACGGCTTCATACTGCGGTACCCGACCAGCATGAGCCATATGACGGGGATTATCTACGAGCCCTGGCATTACCGCTATGTCGGAGACGTGGCGGCCCAGATGATGCACGAGGAGAATCTCTGTTTTGAAGAGTTTCTGGCGAAATACGGCAACACGGTGCTGCCGGAAGGAACCGGGTTTGTGGCAGCCGAAGAAGGGAGCGGCCGGTCTGACCGCGGCAGCAGCGAAGAAGAGGAGGATGGCGAGTGAAGTACCCGCCATAAGGAAACAGGAAAAGGAGCCCGCCCTGTCAGGCGGCGGGATTTTGCTTAAATGGACGAGAAAAGAAACGAAACGGAACGGAAGAGCGGCACGACTGAACAGCAGAAAAAGAGGCCGGTTCACGCAGAGAGCGGTACGGCTGAACGGCAGAGAAAGAGGCCGGTTCACGCAGAGAGCGGCAGGACTGAACAGAAAAGAAAGAGAGAGGGCCGCGCGGAGAGCGGTACTGCGGAGCGGCAGGTCCGCACGGAGAACAGAGCGCCCGTGAGAAAACGGAATCCGGAAATGATGCGGCTGCAGAGAGAGCGGGAACTGAGGCGGCGTCTGATGATCTTCGGCGGATGCGCGGCGCTGCTCGTCTGCGTTCTCATCGGGGCATTTGCGCTTCGCAGGAAAGGTGCATCCTCCGGCGGAACAGAACGCGCGGATGCAGCCGCGGAAACTGCGGCAAACCAGGGTCAGGAGGCAGCGGCGGCCAATGCCGGAGACGGAACCGCGCAGGGGACTGCGGAGGGAACGGCCGCTCCGGCGGGGAATGCGGATCCGGCCGGACAGCAGACGGCGGGCCAGGCATCCGCGGCTTCGGCCGCTTCTCCCGTCAAGACGGCGGACGAACCCCAGCTCGCCTATACGTCGGACGAGGGAGACGTCTATTTTACCAGCGATCCCGCCTACAGCCAGAAGATCAGCATTCTCGGAACAGGGGACAATATCATTCATGAGGCGCTCTACCAGAACGCGGCGACGGAAGACGGAGGTTATGATTTCTCACCGTATTACAGGCTGGTCAGACCCTACATCGAAGAGGCGGATATCGCGACCGTCAATCAGGAAGCCCCTCTGGCATCGCAGCTGTTCGATGTGAGCGGTTATCCCCACTTCAATTCCCCTGTGCAGGTGGCGGACGAACTTGCCGCAACGGGCTTTGATGTCCTCAATCTGGCCAATAACCATATACTTGACCAGGGCGAGAGCGGACTGGTCGCTTCGCTGGATTATCTGTCGGAGAACGGGATTCCGTACTGTGGGGCCTACTATGACTCCGATGATATGATGACACCCAGGATCATAGAGAAGAACGGCATCAGGGCGGCGTTTGTCGGGTTCGTCAACTGGACGAATGTGGATCCGACGGACGAGACGCAGGGCCAGCTGATCTGGAACAGCGATGAAGAGATGGTGAAGACGGCCATCGAAAATGCAAAAAGTGCAGCGGATATCGTGGTCGTGCACGTTCACTGGGGAGAAGAGAATGAAGAACCACTGACGGAAGAGATGACGTACCTGGCGCAGAAGATGGCTGACTGGGGAGCGGATCTCATCCTGGGCAACCACACCCACGTCGTGCAGAAGATGCGGATCCTGCGGCGCGAGAGCGACGGAAAGCTGGTGCCGGTCCAGTTCGGCGGCGGCAATTTCCTGTCGGGACAGAAGGAGAGGGCCCACCTGCTCAGCATTCTGACGACGGCCGACTTTGCCAAGAATCCGGACAGCGGGGACGTCGTCTGCACGGGGCTGCATGTCAGGCCGATTGTCACGCACTATGAGGGGGACAGAAAGAATGTGTGCATCTACCCGCTTGCGGATTACAATGACGAACTGGCCGCACAGCACGGGGTGAAGGATTTTGAGAACGAGACGATGACGACGGAGTATCTGTGGGATCTGATCCACGAAGAGATCCCGGAGCAGTTCCTCGTTTCGTGAAAGTGACGTATGATCATGAATTTCCACATTCATGCAAGCATGATGCATCCATAGACATCGTCAGACCGGCCGTGAATAGTAACTTTGAAATGTCGACAAATTTTGGAAATTAAGTGCGCAGATGTCGTATTTCGTGTATAATGACGGCATAGAGTCTGTCAGATGACGTTTTTTTCGTGGAATCTGATA
>CACXFM010000187.1 GCA_902766955.1 uncultured Lachnospiraceae bacterium
AGCTACTTCCGGGACTCGGACCCGGGACCTCCTCACTACCAATGAGGTGCGCTACCACCTGTGCCAAAGTAGCCTGCGTCAAACGCAATATCTAATATAACAGATGAATCATGAAAATGCAACTCTTATTTCACGGATCTCTTCTGCTTTTGTTCTTCATACCCCGCCCGTCGAAAAAAGGGCTCTCAGATCATCCGCTGCCGCTTTCACGGACCCCTGCACCATCCTGGGCGATCCGCCGCCCCTTGCTCCGAGCCGCCCGCGGAGCAGCTCCGCCGCTTCTTTTGCATCCGCCCCGGATCCCGCTCCGATCACGAAGCGGTAGCCGTCTTCGTCCGATCCGGTAAAGACACCGCAGTAGCCACGATGTGAGGCGGTGAGCATATTGACGGCGCTGCGCGCCGCCGCGTCGTCCGCATCCTCCGAAAACAGGATGACATGCTCCGCATCCGGATCCGCACCGGCCGCGGCACGCAGCATCTTCTCCCCGGCCAGCTCCTTCACCCGGCCCTTCAGGGTCCGGATCTCCTCCCGCGCTCTCACGGTCTGCGCATAGATCTCATTGGGGGACGTGGTCAGGTACTGAGCGGTCTGAAGGACGATATTGCGGTCCCTTCTGCATTCCTTCAGTGCCCGCTCCCCGCACAGAATGCTGACGCGCACGCCTTTCTTATAGCGGATCATGCCCGTCACGATGAGAAGACCGATCTCCCCGGTCCGTCTCACATGCGGCGCGCAGCACGCACACCTGTCATATCCCGGGAATTCCACGATCCTGACCATGCCCGGAAGATCCAGTTTGCTGCGGTATTCGCCCGCCTCCGGATCACTGCTTTCATAATACCGGATGACGGACGGCACGTCGGCCGTCACGGCCCGGTTGACCAGAATCTCCAGTTCCTCAAGTCTGTCCGGCGGAATGACACCGTTAAAATCGAGGGTCACCTCCCGCTCGCTCAGGTGAAACCCGACGTTATCCAACCCGAACATCCTGTGCACCAGCCCCGAGAACAGATGCTCTCCCGAGTGCTGCTGCATGTTTGAAAAGCGGAATGCCCAGTCGATATCTCCCTCCGTCCGGTCTCCCGCTCTGAGCCCCGTATCCGGCGCCCCGTTCAGATCCAGCGTGTGGTGGATCTCATCTCCCCGGATCTGCACATCCGTCACGGGGAACCCGGCCAGCGTGCCCCGGTCAGGCACCTGTCCCCCCTCCTCCGGAAAGAAGAGGGTCCTGTCCAGCACCACATCATTTCCTTCCGCCGAAACGACAGCCGCGTCAAAGTGCACGGCATACGCATCTTCTTCGTATAATCTTCCGGTCTTTACGCCGGCTGCATCCTGCATGGCAGTTCCATCCTCCCGTCATCTCGTGCGCTCGACAATCGTACCGTTCCGGTAGGCTTCGAGCAGACTTTCCAGCTCGTCAATCCGCTCCCGCAGATCCTCTCCGATATCTGTATCCGCGACCCGCAGACGTTTCGTAAACTGCTCGATCATCACGCGGTCCGAGTGGATATCCGTCCCGAACCGAATCGCGTCCTCCGTGGACGTAAAGGGTTCGTGGGCGACAAGCCGGACACCCCAGGAATTGAAAATCAGCGTATACCCCGCGATCCCGGTCGTACTCTGATAAGCTCTGGAGAACCCGCCGTCAATCACGAGAAGTTTTCCGCCGCAGTGAATGGGGGACTCGCCCTTTTTCACAGGCACATGTCCGTTAATGATGTGGCAGTGGGGTCCTTCCAGCTGGAATTCCCTGAGGATAGAGTCCACCACTTCCTCATTATCCAGCAGATCGTAGTATACGTTCTTCTTCTCCTTGTGGCTCTCTTTGTCCGCGATAAAGTACCGCTCGAAAGTCGCCATCTTGTCCTTTCCAAACAGAGGAGAATCCCGGTGGCACCAGATCCACCACAGGATATCCCGGCCCTCCTCCCGGTGCACCTCATTTGTGGAGAAAAACGCCCGTCTCACCAGCCCGTCAAGCAGATCATACAGTGCCTTGCCCTTCAGCGTCTGCCCGTAGACCGTCACGTCCCTGAACTCACCGTTCTCATTGAGGGGCATGCAGCCGTGATAGAGCAGGTTCCCGTTATAGACTTTATAGAACGAACCGTTGTTCAGAAGGAACTGCATATGCTGCTGCAGTCTCCTGCAGCCGGTAAATGCGCTCCGCAGCCGTTCCATGACCGCTTCTTCTTCCTCCGACAGGCGGTTGGGATCCGACGGAAGCACGGTCGGAAAATTCCGATCCAGAAGTTCATAGGTCCGGCCGTCAATCGTCACCGTTCCGTTCTCATAATCAATCATCTGCATGACGGCGCGGTTGTCCAGGCAGAACTCCGGTCTTCTCGCGGCGAGCTGCCCCTCCAGCTTGAACTGAATGATCGAGATCGCTTTGTGAATCCGCATGTTCATGTCGATATCATCCAGATCTCCCTCTCCGTCTGACTTGAGGCGGAAGCAGGAACAGGGATCATCGCCGTAGGTTTTCATGGCAAATGTCACAAGGGGGATCAGGTTGATTCCGTATCCGTCCTCCAGGGTCGCCAGGTTCCCGTACCGCGCGCAGACCCTCACCACGTTGGCGATACAGCAGAGCTGGCCGGCAGCCGCCCCCATCCAGACGATATCATGATTGCCCCACTGGACGTCCAGGCTGTGATATTCCAGAAGCTTGTCCATGATGTCGTCCGCGCCGCTGCCCCTGTCATAAATATCGCCCAGTATATGGAGATGATCCACCGTGAGCTTCGGGATCAGTTCGGCCAGGGCAGTCACGAAGACATCCGCGCGGTTAATGCGGATGATCGTGTTGATGATTTCCTCATAATATGCTTCCTTATCCGCGATATCATCCTTCTCCGTGATCAGTTCTTCGATCACGAAAGCAAAATCCGGCGGAAGCTCCTTGCGGAGTTTGGAGCGTGAATACTTGCTGGCCGTATAGCGGCAGACCGCGATCAGGCGGTAGAGCATGACCTTATACCAGTCATTCAGCTGCTCATCGGTCAGCTTCTTCCGGATCAGCGCGATTTTTTCCTCCGGATAATAAATCAGCGTTGACAGTTCGCGTATATCCTGAGCGGAGAGCGTCTTGCCGAACACCTCCGTCACTTTCTTCCGCACGGCGCCGGATCCGTTTTTGAGCACATGGGAAAATGCTTCAAATTCGCCGTGAATATCCGTGATGAAATGCTCTGTCCCCTTCGGCAGATTCAGTATGGAGGAGAGATTAATGATCTCCGTGGACGCTTTCGCAATCGTCGGATACAGTTCCGACAGTCTCTCCAGATACTTCCGGTTATATTCTTTCAACATATCATTACCTCCCAGTTTAAAGAAGTGTAACAAAGCCCCGGATACGTGTCAATCTGTTCCCGGATCCGCTCATATTACGAAAGCAATTTCGCGCAAAATAAAGAAAGTGCACAAAAATGAAGTACAGATACTAAAAAGCATGCTACAATAACAGTAATTTATGATATTGCTTCGAGAAGGAGGTAGATTATGAAAAAAGAGTATCTCGCTGAAATGATCGGCACTGCTGTCCTGGTCTTTATGGGATGCGGCACTGCCATGCTGGTAGGATGTGACGCCGAAGCAGGGTCCGGCTATCTGCTGACAGCCCTGGCTTTCGGTCTGTCGATCGTCGCCATGGCTTACTGCATCGGCAACATATCCGGCTGCCATATTAATCCCGCGGTTTCACTCGCGGTCTATCTCAGCGGCAACCTCTCGGAACAGGATCTTCTCGGATATGTCCTCTCGCAGGTCATCGGCGGCTTTGTGGGATCCGCACTGCTCGCCGCCATCTTCGGGCTCGGCGGTGTTGAAGACATGACGGGCGGCTTCGGCGCCAACGGACTGGCGGGTGTAAGCGGCAATATGTTTGCGGGCCTTCTGGTCGAAATCATCCTCACGTTCATCTTTGTCCTCTGCATTCTCGGCGTCACGGACAAGAGAGCGGGACACGGCTCCTTCGGCGGCCTGATCATCGGCCTGACACTGACCTTCGTCCATATTCTGGGCATCGGCCTGACGGGCACCTCCGTCAATCCGGCCAGAAGTATCGCACCGGCCGTATTCGCTCTGATCAAAGGCAACAGCGCTCCCATCATCGCCCTCTGGGTCTTCATCGTAGGACCGCTGGCCGGCGCTTTCATCGCGGCACTGTGCTGGGGAATCATCAGCAAAAAAACCGCACCGAAACCAAAGAAAAGAAAAGCCTGATCCGGCATTGACTGAATAAAACGGGGCTGCGCAGCATCACTGCGCAGCCCCGTTTTTTCAGCTCTGGGTCAGTTTCTTGGCCCAGTGCCCGTAATTTGCCTTGATAAACGCCGGCACCGCTTTAAACACCTGGTCCGAATTCAGGCAGCACACCACGATTTCGGGAGATGCCTTGACGACGAAGGCCATGATAAAGGACAGCGGCAGCACGATCCCCCAGATACTGATCAGATCCAGCTTCATCGTAAAGGAGGTGTCGCCTCCGCCTCGTATGATGCCATTATTCGTCGGCATCTGATAAGACATGGTCACCGTGATCACACTGAGAATCAGCAGAAAGTGGTTGGCCATCTCAAGGGTCTCCGGCTCCAGACTGTACATCTTAAGGATCGGGATCCTGATAAAGAAGAGCACCACTCCGCCGACGATTCCCACGCACAGGAACAGGACCTGCAGTGTGCGCGCGTAGCTTTTGAGCTTCTCCTCATTGCCCTCTCCGATTGTGCGGCCGATGAGGAAGGAAGCCGCGTCACAGGATCCGATCGGCATTGTCTTGACCAGCAGGAAGAGCGTGGAGGCGACGCTGTTGGCGGCAATCGCCCGTACCGTCATGTGGCCGAGGATGGCATTCTGGAGGGCCGTATTAAAGCCCCAGAGCCCCTGGACCACCAGCATCGGCCATGTCACGCGGAAAAAATCGGCCGTCAG
>CACXFM010000188.1 GCA_902766955.1 uncultured Lachnospiraceae bacterium
AAAAAACTCCCCGATGCATAAAAATGCATGGGGAGTAACATTTTATATTCGTCTCCTGCTTCCCTACGCCGGCATTGACCGGATCAGGTGATAAGGGTCTGTATCAACATACACTCTCAGCTTTTCGCTCCCCCAGCACTTTATAGAAAGCATTATAAGAAATTGCCGTGAAAAAGTCAATCAGCTTTAAGACCAAGCAGTTCCCGGACAAAAGGTGAGGCAGGATTTTTTCGGATCTGTTCCGGTTCATCAAGCTGTATCGCCTTTCCCGCATCCATGACAAGCATCCGGTCCCCCAGGAGCATGGCTTCACTGATGTCATGCGTGACAAACACAATCGTAATGTTCAGTTTTTTCTGAAGGTCAAGGAGAGCCGTCTGCAGTCCTCTCCTCGTAATTTCGTCGACAGCGCCAAAGGGCTCGTCCATCAGCAAAATCTCCGGAGCAGCAGCCAGTGCCCGCGCGATACCGACACGCTGCTTTTGGCCTCCCGAAAGCTCTCCCGGATATCGGGACAGCAGAGAACGGTCAAGCCCGGTCATTTCCAGCAGGGCCGCTGCTCTGTCCGCACTCTCCGTTTTCTTCCACATACCTGAGAGGGAAGGAACATAAGCCACATTATCGCGGACTGTCATGTGAGGAAATAACCCGACATCCTGAATCGCATATCCGATGCTGCGCCGGAGCCGGATCAGATCGGCAGAGGCCACATTCTGACCGCGGACATAGACGCTTCCCTCATCCGGCATCAGAAGGCCGTTGATGAGCCGGAGAGCCGTGGTTTTGCCGCATCCGGACCGGCCGATGATGGTAAGAAATTCTCCTTTGCGAATCATGAGCTGAAAATCATCCAGTGCTTTCAGCGTGCCGTAACGAACAGTCACGTGATCAATTTTAATCAGAGCATCCATCGGTCATAATCAGCCTTCCAGAATTCCTTTTTCCACGAGATACTCCTTTGCGGCTTCTGCTTCGTCCAGCCCGTCTGTTTCCACGCGGGCATTGAGCTTTGCCATCTCGGTATCGCTGAGGATATTATCCATGAGCATTAATGCGTCAGAAAGTCCCGGATGTGAATCCAGCGTATCTTCCCTGACAACTGTCGAGCAGAAATAATTGACCTGCAGGTGTTTGTCGTCTTCGAGCGCGACAACATCCTGAACACCGAGCTGGGCATCCGTCGTATAGCCGTTCGTTACATCAATTTCGCCGTTCATGAGGGCTGCGTATTTAAGCCCGATATCAATACTTTTGACTTCCTTAAACTGACAGCCATAGGTGCTGCACACGGCCGGGAAACCATCTTCTCTTTCGATATAATCCGGATTTCCTCCGAAGATCAGCTGGTCCGAGACGGCTGCCATATCAGAACAGGTCTTCAGATTGTATTTTCTGGCGGCTTCTCCGCTGACTGTGATGCAGTAAGTGTTGTTAAATCCATAATGTGCAATCCAGGTCATTCCATATGTATCATGGTATTCCTGAAGAAGCTGTTCCCACATCTCGTTATCAGGAACCCCCTTGGCGTCATGGCCGAGAACCAGCACATACCCGCTTGACGTATATTCCGGGTAAAGATCAAATTCCCCTTTTTCCATCGCCGGCATTATATTACTGGTGCCGCCGCCGATCCCTTTGGTAATCTCACAGGTGTAATCGGTATTGTTTTCGATGACGAGTTTCAGCATTTCTCCGAGTATATACTGTTCTGTCATGGGCTTCGTTGCAATCCGCAGCGGTTCTGCGTCCGCAGCGGACACGCCGAACGGAGTCCCCAGAAGGACTGACAGAGCAACGGCTGATGCGGCGGCCTTAAGGATTCTTTCTCTTCCGTGTTTCATGATGAGATCCTCCATTTCTTTTTCACATGTTTTTCCAGACATCCGAGAAGGAAATCACAGGTCAGTGCCAGAATGATGAGCAAAAGACTTCCGGCGAACGTCATAGCCGTGTTATACATCGTAATTCCGCGGAATATCGCCTCTCCAAGGCCTCCTCCTCCGACGAAGGCTGCGATGGAGCCGGTCGCGACAGACATCACGGTCACATTTCTGAGTCCGGCCAGAATGACGCCTGCAGCAAGCGGGAGCCGTATTCTTATGAGAATCTGAAATCTTGTACTGCCGAGCCCGGCTGCGGCTTCTATGATTCCGGGATCAACTCCGTTGATTCCTGTACAGGTATTCCTTACCATCGGCATGATCCCATACAGGACAATGGCTGTAACCGCGTTTTTTTCACCGATTCCGATCAGCGGAATCAGCAGTCCGATTAAGGCGATCGCAGGGATAGTATAAAACAGATTGCAGACAGCGATGACCGGTTCTCTGAACCGCGGATGGCCGGATATGAAGATGCCTGCAAGAAGACCGATGGATCCGGCCAGAAAAACCGATATCAGTGAAATCCTCAGCTGTTCACTGATCAGTTCAAGAAACCAGGGCCATCTGTCGCAATAAATCTGAAGTACTTTTCGCAAAAATTCCAAGGGCTGGCAGTCTCCTCGTGTTTTAGTTCGGTTAACGATCCGTGTGATGATATAATTACAGTAGCATATTATCCATAAAAATTAAAAGACATATTAATTATTATTATAATCTTTCAGAATAACCAGCCGAAAAAAGCACCGGGATGATCACTCATCCCGGTGAAGTCAAAAGGAAAATGGCTTATCATCTGCCGTCAGCTGCCGTGGCTGCCTTTACGGCGATGGGCATGAAGATCAGGGCGACGACGAAACAAACAAGGTACATCGGCAGAAACGTTCCGATGAATGCGAAAAGGAAATCCGGAACTTTGCGCACATTGTAGAGATTCATCACGAGTCCGATGACGACGACAAAGATGAGGCAGGCGGGGATATTGCCCAGAATACGTCCCGGAACGCTCTCCGGATCCTGCCGGCACAGAGCGGCAAATCCCGCGGTAATCTTCGGAATCGGGATCAGCAGATTGATCAGTGTGGCAAGGACGAATCCGATCAGAATATTGATCAGGAGATTCGGTGTGAATACGGGCATCCCGACGAGCAGCGGTGCCGTCACGGACATGGCGACCGCCATCGGAATATTCAGGACAAGATTAAAAACAACAAGAAATCTAATGCCTGGTTTCATAAAACGTTCCCCTTTCACGCCCTGTCAGGAACAGACGGCTGGATAAATTTCGCATACTTCTCTTTGCGCTCTTTGAATTCCGGGCTGTTCTTCTGCAGTTCGGCGAGCCTTCCTTCGTTGTACTGGATATCCTGGCCGTGCTTCAGTTTGCCGGAGAGTGTGTCGTGAGCAAGTGCGTACTGCTCTTCCGGATAGTTGATGGTGAGCTTGCCGTCGTGGACTTCCAGCTCGCCTTCCATGCCGCAGAGGCAGCAGATC
>CACXFM010000189.1 GCA_902766955.1 uncultured Lachnospiraceae bacterium
GGACATGTTCGATTTTTCACCCTTCTCGTAATGCACCCTGTATTTAAATTCAGAAGTGCCGGATTCTCCCGTCTGCCTGCCGTGCAGTTTCAGCTCTCCTCTTTCGCTGATCACTGACATCGCATCATACGATGTCACATAGCCGCCGGCATTGACCGTCGGATTCTCCAGCATGACTTCCCGGATTTCATACTGCTTGAACGGAACGTTTACGGGCAGCTGCCGGAAATACCAGTACAGCGTCGAAGTGCCATACGGCATCTGCCGCAGAGTCCCTTCGATCAGCTGCAGGTTCGTCCCGTCCGTGCCGGTAAAGACGCCGAAACAGGCTGCATCGCGCTCATCCATGTAATCCGCATCGGACCAGATCTTATTGACGCGCAGTCCCCATCCCTTCAGATTGCAGATCGTCACATGGGGATCAAAGCCCGCTGTCACCGTATCGGCGACGCCCTCATCGGCATCCGTTACATTGCCGCCGTAATCCTCCCGGTCATACTCATACTTCTGGAAGGAGTAGCCGTCCGGAATTTCCCGCAGAAGTTCCGCCACGCGGAACTTTGTCCCGGCCAGTACATTTCTCACTTCTACCGTATAGCCGGTCGGAATCCTGGAGACGGAACCGTTCATGGATGTGGTAAACTTCGCCTCCCGCTTTTCATCTTCCGTGAGGTCCGCATACTCTTTCTTGCCGGTATGATTGAACTGCTGCGCCGCGGTGTTCCAGGTACAGTAGTAGCCGTCAGGATCTTTGACATAATAGACGCGCATATTTGCCGCCCCGGGCTCGTCGCCGAACTCTGTCCCCAGGTAGAGACGGAAACTGAAGTCCGTCTGATCATCCCGGTACGTCAGTTCCGTTATCCCGTCTTCCTTATACAGCTTCTTTTTCAGCGTCAGCGTGCGCAGCGCGTCGGGATTGACCTCATTCGTATATTTGACCTGCGACCTGTCCTCCGTGTTCGCATAGGGAATCGCGTAATCCGCCCTGTTCTGCGCATAATCACTACTGACCCTTCCGTCCAGTTCTGTCCCGTTTGCCTTCACGCTGCTGAACACGTCCGTATTGACGCCGCATTCCACGATGGAGTATGTGTCGATCAGTTCATCATCCGGTCCCGAGAGCGGGAAATTGATGACCGCGGTTTCTCCCGGCCTCAGCATGAACACATCCCGGTACGTGACCCCGTCAATGGTGAGGGACTCGCGGTATGTCACCGGCGTAACCGAATCTTTATAGAAGACATAATCTGTATTCCTGTCCGGATCATGAGCCACCGCATTTGTCAGATAATGCTCCGTCTCATCGCCCTTCATCTTGTACGTGATCTGATACGGGAACTCGGAAAACACCTGTCCGGACTCTTCGGCCCCGGCCAGTTCCTTGCTCAGCTCCACGGTTCCCGCCTTGACGGAAGCCAGGTTAAAGCGCATATGCAGATTTGATGCGCCGGCCCCCCGTTCCAGGTAGAAAATCTTCATGGTGTGGGTCGTATAATCCTTAAAAATATACTGTCCCGCATCATTGACGGTAAAAATCCCGTCGACGTACTCCAGGGCCTCAGCCTGTGTGTGGCCCCTCCCGAGATAATTCTGATAGAATAGTTCATAGAGCGAAGTTTTCCTGCCGTTGACGACTACCTCTCCGGTTCTGTAATTCACGGAACCGGCCAGCGCGTCATGAATTCCGCCCAGGTCAATAACCAGCTCTCCGTCCACGTACAGCCAGAAATCGTCGTCGCCGGTAAACTCGTAGATAATGTCATGGCCCCAGTTGTCCAGTCCGTCGGGCGTCTGCGTAAACGAGGCGTTGACCTCCATTCCCATATAGTAGTCCGGTTTTGAGGGATTCTGGATCTGGTAGAGCTGCTCATATTTTCTCGGGTCCGAATCACTCAGCGAATTTCCCAGTGCATTGGTCAGATTCTTCTGGACGGAATACACGCCTGCTTCCAGGTCATTGTAGGGGAAAAACTGTCCGTGCGTATAGAATTTTCCGCTCGAACTGTCAGTCGTCCCGATCTCTTTATAAACCGTAAAGTTTCCGTCTTGATTCAGATGGGCAAAATTCTGGACGCTGTCGTACTCGAAATACCCGGTTCCTTCATACGTGCTGGCTATAAAAAGATGATTGACATCCCCGGCCTTTCCGTCTCCGAACCAGCCCGACAGGCTGTTCTGCGCCTTTGTCCGCGGATATCCGTCATCCTTAAGATCCGTAGACAGAAGCCCCGGTTCCGTATTACCATTCTTATAGCCGTTGTCACTGCCGAGGAAATTGCTCATGGCGGCGCGGTCGCCGAAATTCACCATTCTCATGGTAATGCCGTGCTGCGTGTGGTCCACCGTCGGCACCGTGTGCAGCACGTCATCTGCCGGTATGTCCCGCATGACCGCAAAATAGAAATCATCCGCCTCGTCTCTCCGGCAGGACACAACCTTCCCGGTCTCCACATCCGCTTTCAGTCCGGCATAGGCGTAATTGGCATCGTCCCAGGCGACGATTTCCGTATAATAGCGGCCGTCTCTGCGCCCGTTCAGGTTAATGCCGATGGTCTGTCCGGAGAGGATCTGCCCGTTTTCGATCTGCGGCGCAATATACTGTTCCGAATACTGATTATACAGCTCATAATAATGATTGGGGTCCGTGGTGCCCTCCCAGTAGTACTCCACGAAATTCCAGAGCATGGAATTGAGCCGGGAGCCGACCCACTCGATATCGTCGCCGCTCTCGTAGACACGCACAAGGCTGCCGTCGTGGTCAACGGCATAGAATTCATACTTTTTCGCGGTGTCATTCCAGACTCGGGTATATACAATGATGCGGGATCCGTTGGTCACGCTTCCGTTCGATACGCTCACTTTTTCGGCGGAATACGTGAGGAAATAATCCGGAGAAAGTTCAGACACTTCCACCAGCCTGAGCCATTCGCTGCCGGCCGTGCCCCCTGTTCCGAAGCCTTTCTCAATCTGCCCGCTGTAAGTAAGTGTCTTATTCCCGGATTTCAGACAGATTTCACCTGCATGCGTCCCGCTGCCCGGAATCACCTGAATCTCGCAGGAGGCGTCCGGCTCACTGACCAGCTCAAGCCCGCCCGATCCGATCTTCAGGTATCTCGTCATTCCGTCGACGACAGCGGCCAGCCTGTATCTGTCATTCCGCACCCATCTGAAGGTCCAGAGACTGATTTCACTGTTATCCGGCACGAACAGCCGGTCTTCATTCTTCCCGGCTTTTGACATCACCGTGAGGGCCAGTGCAGCCAGATGGGTGCGGTCTCCCGCCTCCGCCATCATGGCTCTTCCGGCAGTTCCGCCGTTCCAGTTCATGAGGCCGTAGGACAGTCCGTCGAGATTGTACGGATCGCCCCCGAAGTCTTCCGACCTCCACAGATAGAAATACCCGCCGTTGTCAAGCTTATTGTAAGCCGCAAAGATATTTCCGCCGTTCCCGCCCCACATGTTCCAGTAGCGAGATGCGCCGGACGCCTGAAACGTAAACTGGCCGCTCTGATTCACCGACACCTGCCAGGCTGTTTTTTCGGACTCGCTCAGATACAGGCTGTCTGACCCGGCGTTATAGACATACAGCCGCTCCGAATCATTCCCGGTGCAGTAGATATAGTACTGATTCCCGCTGCCGCCGGTCGCCTCAAAATAGTACTTTGCGGGACCAAGCGCCGCCTCCGGCCAGGCCTTCTGCCCGCTTTTGGCGATTCCGGTGACGGACTGGTTTGATTTGTATTTTTCTTCCGCATTTTTGAAATAATAGCCGCCGGTATGCCCGATATACATGCCCTCGTAAGCATACAGGCTCAGCTCATCAAGGCCCGTGATTTTCGAAAAACCGGCCGGTATGGCATCAGGTCCCTGCACGATGGCATAGGCGGAAAAACTGTCCGTACTGAAGGACACCACGTTCCCGTCCGTCGCCGCCTCCATCTGTTTGGGCTCATCTTCATCGGAAAAGTGGACGACTGAGAAATCTTCTTCGGTTCCGTCGCCGTCCAGAAGTTCGACAGAAACGTCAACGGGAACGGCAGGACGGAGTTTTTCCCCTCCCGCATCTACAATCGAGATGTCAAAAACGCGGGCATACTGAAAGCCGGCCGCCTCCATGGCCGCGGCCGTACAGCCGAGATAATATTCATACTCATCGCCGTTCATTTCCCTGACATCCAGCTGGGCATCCCGGGGAATCCCCGCTTCGGACGGGCAAGTCACGGTAATCTTATAATTGCGGCCGTCGCTCGCAAGAACGCGCTTTTCAATCACAACGCTGAAAATGACATAGACCGAAAAGCTGTCCGCTTGAAAGGTTACGGTTCCCTCCTCATGCTCCGCGCTGATCACCTCCGGACCGTCGGAGAGAAGACCCTGGGCAGATTCCGGCGTGCCTTCCCGGCCGTCTGTATTCCCCAGTTCATTCTCCGTGCTTTCCGAAGCCCCCGTCTCTGCCGCGTCCTCCGCTTCCGCTGCGTCCTCCGTTTCCGCTGCAGCCTCTGTCTCTGCCGCAGCTTCCGTCTCCTCCGCCAGTCTCGATCCCTCCGCCGCTTTGGGAGCGCTCTCCGCCACGGATTCTTCCGATGGATTTTCGCCTCCCGGGAAATGTACCGCGCACACGCTGGCTTCAACATCAATCGGTGTCTCGAATTCAACAGTCACCTGAATCGGTGCGGACGGCTGCACAATCCCTCCGTCGCGGTCAAAAATCGTCAGATCGAACATGCCGATCGTGGTGACCGACCTGTCTTCGGCGTCTTCTCCTCCCTCCTCATTCGCCAGCACCTCCGCTGCCTGCTCTTCATAAACGTCATACACGGACAGGCCGTCAAGCGCGACCGCGATGAATTCCGCATCCGAAGGGATACAGGCGTCGGCGCCGTATTCCACATGAATCAAATAGTCAGCGCCCTCTACGCGGATGGTCCGCGAACCTCCCTCGTAGACAGGCATGTCTTCTGCTGCTTCTTCCTGTATTTCCTCTGCCGCCGAGGCGCCGGATTCAGCTTCTGCCGGCATTTCTTCATCGGATTCCGTTGAAGGCTCCTCCGCTCCGGACTCATCTGCATATGGAACGGGCTCTGCTCCCGACTTGCTGTCCGCCGCTTCTTCATCCCAGATAAACTCCGCGGACGACCCGGTTTCCTCCAGCACATCGTGCGCAGAATCATCTTCAGATGATCCGGTTTCCTCTCCCGTTTCCTCTGCAGGATATTCTTCGGACTGCCCGGCTTCCTCTGCCCCGTCATCCGCGGGGTATTCTTCGGACTGCCCGGCTTCCTCTGTCCCCTCATCCGCAGGGTATTCTTCGGACTGCCCGGCTTCTTCTCTCTCTTCATCCGGGAGGATCTCAGCGGAAGACCGGGTTTCCGCTTCCTCCTGTTCAGGAAGGAGCTCTGCGGAAGACCGGCTTACCGGCTCTTCCTCCGCAGTTGCCTCCTCTTTCTGCACTTCTTTTTTCACGGCAAACACAATCTGCGGAGCCGGTTTTCCGGAAGACCTCTCCACCGTAAAGCAGGTCCCGTCTCCGGACAGTGCAAGTTCATAAAAAACGGATTTGCCGTCTGTCACCAGTTCTCTGTAAACAGCGGCTTTATAAGCATGGTCAGTTGATTTTTCCGGACAGCATGTGTTTCTTCTGTCGGATACGGCTTCTTCTCCCTCGTGTTCTTCACTCAGATCAACATATCTGTCTTCCGCTGCACGGAGCGTATACCCCTGCTTCGTCCAGACGGTCAGTTCTTCTCCGTCTTCGCCCGCGGCTTCATTTGTCCCGGGATCATACTGTGCGGGAACAGCCAGTCCTTCTTCGTCCATGGCAAAGTAGTTCCCGCTTTCGTCCTCTGCCAGCACGACATATTTGCCGTCGCGAATGAGCTGTCCTTCCGGCACAAACACTTCATGCGTCTCCGGCTCAGCCTTCTCTTCCCCGCCGGCATTCTCAAATTTAGTCCCCGCATCATCATCCACGTATGTGAGCTCATCGGAAGGAAGAGTCTCTTCTTCAGGATTTCCCGCATCTTCTCCATCTATGATCCGGACTTCTTCCGGGTCTTCGTCTGCGGTTTCCTGATCCGCCGGAGAAACAATTTCCTCATCAGGCAGTTCCTCATGCTCTGCCGCGGGAAATCTGATGCCGGGATCCTTCTGTGCGGCTTCCGCGGAAAGCGTAATCGCCGGAAGGATCATTGAGTAGGTCGTTGTAAACACAACAATCATGCCGAGGACCAGTGCCAGAGTTCTCCACCTCAGGGGGAATCCGGCCCTGCCTCCTGTCCCTTCTCTCTTATTGCGTTTCTTCCGGTTCATGGCAGTCACCTCACTTCGCACGAGCGTTCAGAATAATGCAACTTCATCATAACACACAGGACTTTTTTCAGCAATCTTCCTGCACGGAACGCATTTTGTGTTATAGGAAATGCGAAACAATTTCCTATAACACAAAAACCCGGCAGCTGTAAAAACTGCCGGGTTTGCCTTATCATGAAAGTGTCACATCATAGTTTTTGCTGCTCCCCGCAATCCGGAGAACGACTCCCTCCGGCTCCGAAAGAAGCGCCTCTGCTTCCTCCGTGAGGGGAACCACCGCTTCCTCCGTCACGTTTGTTCCTTCGATCCCGCCCGATGCACTCAGCAGCGGAAGCTCAGCTGTCTTTACGCCGGAGCGCAGGATAATGGACGTCACATACGGTCTGTAGGCCCCCTCGGATGTCACGGAGATCGCCGGGACAACTTCGATTTCACCGGCCTCATTCCGGTACACATAGGCGATCCGCTTCACAAGCATGTTGATGCGGTCGATCGGCCTTGATTCGTCCGTAAACGATCCCAGTTCCGTTCCGTCGGTGATTTCGCCCGTTCCGCTGAAGACATCAAAACTGAACTTATATACCGGGTCGAGATACTGCTCCAGCACGGACGCATCCTGCACGCTGTCGATGATCTCCGCGAATTTCTCCTCCGGCTTAAACACGGGCGGATAAGCAGTCTCAATCGCCTCGGGGCTGCCGCCTGCCGCCTCATGAAGCATGAACCAGGTAAATACATCAGCCGTACCCGTCGCCTCGAGACCGGATGCCGTCTGGAACTGGGCCAGTGCTTCCGCCGTCATACCGCCGTAGACACCGTCGGCTTCGCCGGTCAGGTAAGACAGGGCAATCAGGTTTTCCTGCACTTCCCTGGCCTGCTCTCCGGAAGAGCCTCTGCCGATATCCGTCCAGTTTTCAACATGCTCCAGAGCGTCCGTATTCACTGCGGGAATTCTCTCGGCAATCTCCTCCAGCGGAACAAAACCCCTGCCGCCCTCGTAGGTCACGGCAGCATACTGATCGTTCAGAATGCCCAGGATATTCAGAGAGTCAAGTTCCACTGTCGCGGAAGGAGCCTCTGCACCGGATTCAGCCTCTGCACCGGATTCCGTCTCCGCAGCTGCTTCACCCGCAGCTGCGTAAGCAGTCAGATCAGAGATCACTGTCAGCGGGCATTTTTCTCCGCTCAGCACGACTTCCTGCGCGAATACGGCCTGCTGTCCGGCCAGAAGGACCATCACGGCCGAAGCAGCCGCCGTGAGTGTGCGGATTTCAGTCACATTCAGTTTCTTTTTCATATCATCTCTCCTCCGACTTCACTACGTTATTATCCGTGTCCAGGTATCTTCTGACAATCGTCCCGTCTTCTTCGCGGGTATTGGTAAACCCGCAGTACCCGCCGCTCAATGTCACCGGATTCAGTTCCGAATCAAAATAGGCCTCTCCGCTCTGCCAGTTTGTCTCATCATAATACTGTTCAAGCACGGAGTATCCCGCCTTGATCTCCGCCGGATTTCCGCCGGCGTCATAATATCTCGTCCTGACGCAGAGACCGTCCTCGGTATATTCCTTCGTGAAGACGCAAGTGCCGTCCGTCAGTACGGTCAGATTGCCGTTCGTGTCATAGGAAGCCTGGCGGATCAGCCGGTTTTCCGCGTCATAATCCATGGTTTTTGAGGCCAGTCCGTTCTTCATCGCGACCGGATTTCCGTCCAGATCAAAATACGCCTCGCGGACCAGTTTTTTCCCGCTGTTGTACTCCTTCCGGACAACCGCATATCCCTTGCTCTCGGGAACCGTCTGAACGCCGTCCGCATTATAATATGTCTCGTAAATCAGATTGCCGTCGCTGTCATAATCATTGACAATCGTCGCGTAGCCGTCCGCCAGGTTCACCGGATTTCCGTCAAAGTCAGCGTAAGTTGTGCGGACTGCCCTTCCGTCCGAATTGTATTCTTTCCACACCTGCGCATAGACATTCGTGCCTGCCATGACCGGATTCCCGTCTGTGTCAAACCATCTCTCGAGGATCAGGTTGTCACTGTCATCATAAGTATCCGCGATCACCGCGTAGCCGGCTTCAAGCATGACCGGATTTCCGTCCGCGTCCACATAAACCGTGCGGACCGGCTTCTTTCCGCTGCCGTACTCCTTCCGGATTCCGGCGTAGCCCTTCTCCAGCGTCACGATATTGCCGTCCGCATCATAATACATCTCGGATACCGGACGCTTTTCCTGATCATAGATTCTGGCCACGGAGGCATATTCACCCACGTTGACGGGATTCCCGTCCGCATCCGAATAAGTCTCCCGGATCACGTTTTTATTGTCGTCATATAACCGCTTCAGATATGCAAATCCCTTCGGATCCCCGATGGCATCCCCGGCCGCATTGTAGCTGACCGCCGTCAGGGCATTGCCCAGGATATCAAATGCACGGGTGACGAATGCGACACCTTTGACTTCCGCATAGTTTCCGGCTTCGTCATAGTAGCCCGTCGCGATTTCATTGCCGTTCACGTCATAGTCATGACGGATCACCGCGCACTCTTTTTCCGTATTGATCACGGGATTGCCGTCTGCGTCCAGCCAGGATTCTTCCGTTTTTTTCTTGTCCGCATTATACGTGCAGGCGTAGCCGCTGTATCCTCCGGGGAGACGGGTTCTCTCCCCGTCAGTCCCGAAGTACTTCTCGAGTATCACATTGCCCGCCTCGTCGTATTCCTTCTCCGTCCGGGCACTGCCTTTGACCAGGAGCGGGGCTCCGCTCTCGTCGAAGTAACTGACGGCCGAAGTCTGCCCGTCCTCATTATACTCATATGCGACGGCTGCATAGCCGTCCGAAATGATGACGGGGCGTTCTGCCGAATCCAGATAGGCGGTCCGGGACTTTCTGCCCTCCTCATCATATTCGTTTTTTTCGACGGCGTAACCTTTTTCATTTTCGACCAGTTCGCCGCTTTCGGACAGAAAGCGCTCTTCGAGAAGTTTCCTGTCCGCGTCCATAATGTCATCAACACCCGCGTACGGATGTTCCGCCCCGTCAGCCGCCTTCGGAACGGCGGGAGAAGCGGCGCACATCGCAAACGCAAGAAGTAAAGCCGCAACACGTTTTCTCTTCAATTTGCCTCTCTCCTGATTTTCCGGTTTCGTGCTCTTTTAAGTCTCCGGGATCAGCCCGGCAGAACAACAATCAGGCCAGATGGCCTTTTGCTTTGATCACTTCGATCACACCGTCTACATACTTTTCGCAGATCTCGTCCGTGTCAGCTTCGACCATGACGCGGATGACCGGCTCCGTGCCGGACTCGCGCACCAGAATCCTGCCGTTGTCGCCCAGCTCGGCAGCTGCCTTCTGTACGGCAGCCTGCACATCCGGATCGTTCTGCGCCTCCGGTTTGCTTTTCACGCGGACGTTTTTCAGAACCTGCGGATAGAATTTCACCGGGGCGGCCAGCTCCGACATCGGCTTTTCTTTGGCAAGCATGACTTCCATCATCTTCAGGGATGTCAGTATGCCGTCTCCGGTCGTCGCATATTTTGTAAAGATGATATGGCCGCTCTGCTCTCCGCCGATCCTGTGTCCGTTTGTCACCATGCTCTCATAGACATATTTGTCGCCGACCTTCGTCTTGTCGTACCCGATTCCGACCTTATCAAGTGCTTTATAAAGGCCGAAATTGGACATCACCGTCGTGACAACCGTATTGTTCAGCAGCTTTCCGCGCTCTTTCATGTAGAGGCCGTAGATATAGAGAATATGATCGCCGGTCACGACATTGCCCTTCTCATCCACGCAGAGGCAGCGGTCGGCATCCCCGTCATAGGCGAAGCCGACATCCAGCCCGTTCTCCACGACATACTTCTGCAGATGCTCAATGTGGGTGGAACCGCAGTCCTTATTGATGTTGTAGCCGTCCGGATGGTTATTCATCACATAGGTCTTGGCGCCGAGGGCATCAAACACGCTCTTGGCGATGGACCATGCCGCTCCGTTGGCGCAGTCAAGACCGACCTTTTTATCCTTGAAACTGTAGCGGGACATGGAAATCAGGTAGCCGATATAGCGGTTGCGGCCTTCCACATAGTCGACGGTCCGTCCGATCTCGTCGCGCTCCGCGATCGGCACTTCGATTTTACCGTCAATATAATCCTCCACCATGAGGATTGTCTCTTCATCCATCTTCTCGCCGTTGCTGTTGATCAGCTTGATCCCGTTGTCATAGTACGGGTTGTGGGAAGCACTGATCATAATGCCGCAGTCAAAATCGTCCGTTCTCGCGATATAGGACACGGACGGAGTCGTCGTCACGTGCATGATATAGGCATCGGCCCCCGCGGCCATGAGACCCGTGCACAGAGCATACTCAAACATATATGAAGACCGGCGTGTATCCTTGCCGATGACAATACGCGCCTTCTTATTCTGCTTTTTTCCGTAATACCATCCCAGAAAACGCCCGATCTTGACAGCGTGCTGGAATGTCAGATTCTTATTCGCTTCTCCGCGAAAACCGTCAGTCCCGAAATACTTTCCCATAATCTTCCTCCCGGGTAAACTGCAGGCAGATTGTGAGCTCTCCCTGCATGGACAACACCTCCCGGCGCCATTCCCCTGGCACCGCACTCACACTCATATAAATTACATCAACCTTGCCGTGTATTTCAATACTCTCTTTCAAACTAATCATCCGCTCAGACTTCTTGTCCGGACCATCTCCCGTACAAAGACAGGATTGTGATATAATAATTACAGTGCCAAAAGTCCGGCCGCACGACGTGCCTGCACGTAAGTGGGGACATGACTTTTGTCGGCTTAACGAGTTAATTATGCATAGATAAGGAGCACTATGGACAACAGACATATCTGCTGGCAATGCATGTCTGAGAAAGCGGACGACTCATGTGTGTGCCCGGTCTGCGGGTTTGATCCCGCGCAGTACCGCCGCCCTTCCGGCGCACTGTTTCCGGGGACCGTCCTCATGGGAAAATATCTGGCAGGCACCGTAAACGGCAGCCACGCGCACTCTTTTGAATATCACGGATACGATCTGGCCGCCGGACAGAGAGTCACGATCAGAGAATATTATAATCCTCTGGTCATGGCCAGACGGGACGATCATCTGCAGATCTCCTACTACAGCGATCAGGCGGACTATTTCTTCAGTGAGCGCGAGGCATTCCGGACAAAATGCGAAGCGATCTGTGCGGGAGAGCCGGGGAGCACTTTCTTCAAGGAAAACCACACCTGGTATCTGATCCGCCCGGATCAGGCCGCAGACGCAGCTGCCGTACAGAGAAACTCCGCGCAGGACATGCACTTCAGAGGCGTCAGCGGCGGGACGCAATCCGTTCAAAGACAGGAGCCTTCGGCCCCCGTCCCTAAAAAGAAGAAATCCGGTTCCTACTTATTAATTATACTGCCGGCAATTCTTTTACTTGCCGTGTTCTTCGCGGCCCCGCGCCTGCGCACCCTGTTCTCACAGGGCGAAGGGACATCTTCCGGCGGAACGAATCACCATCGCGACCAGGATGAAGGGTCTGCTCCGACGCGGAAGCCCACACCCACGCCCACGCGTAAACCGACGCCCACGCCGACACGGAAGCCCACGCCCACGCCGACGCGCAGACCTACGCCCACACCGACACCGGCGCCCACGCCGGTATCAGCTCCGGCCGCAGACAGCAAATCCTATGAACCGGGTTCAACCGTCATGATTTATATCATCGGGTCGAATCTGGAATCAGAGGGAGGCGAAGCATCGAACGACCTGGACGAACTGATGGATGCCGGGATTGACACGGACCTCAACAACGTGCTTGTCTGCACCGGAGGTTCGTCCTATTGGCACAACGGCATTCCGTCGGACAGATGCAATATTTACCGCCTTGATGACGATGAACTCCTCCAGGTGAAGAGCGGCATTTCAGACAACAATATGTGCGGTCCCACCGTACTGGCCGACTTTATCAACTACTCCACGGACACCTGTCCCGCAGAACACTACGACCTGATCCTCTGGGATCACGGCGGCGGTCCTCTGCTCGGCTTCGGCGTTGATGAACAGAGACCTTCCGATACCCTCTGCGCCGAAGAAGTCAGGGAAGCCATGGACAGGACGCGCTTCCGCGACAACCCGCTCGACCTGATCACATATAATGCATGTATCATGGGCTCTCTCGAGGTGGCGGATCTCTGGGCGGACTACGCGGACTATCTGATGGCTGATGCGGAAGTCGAGTACAGCTGGGATTTTCACGCCCTTTCGGTTCTCAACAGCACCTCCGATCCCGTGCGCATAGCGCAGAGCATCGAACAGGCATACAGCGGTATTTTCGACGGAACAAATGCACCCGCGGGGACGCCCGTCGCCATTACCTGCATTGACCTCTCCCGCACAGACGAAATCATGCGGTGTCTGGACAGCCTGGCAGATGACCTGAACAGCGGACTCACTGACGGACGCTTTGCCCGGATCGCGGAAAGCCGGGCGGAAGGATTCCGGTACGGATATCTGAACTCGCCGTCAAAGGAAAACTCCTATGACCTTGTGGACCTCGGCGATCTGTGCAGGGGCCTCAAGGATATCTGTCCGGATTCGGCGCCCGCTCTGCAGGACGCATTGGAGGAGTCGATTCTCTTCCGCAGCGATAAACTGCCGGATGAAATGGGACTGTCCGTGTATTTCCCGTACGACTGCCGCGCCATGTTCGACGAACTGTCCTCAAAGCCCGGCGAGATGGAGAAAATCTGCTCGTCAGACGCCTGGTGCCGCTTTATCCGTGATTTCGGGGACAGGCATATGCACGGTTCCTCCAGGGTGTCCTGGAAGCTCGACGCCTCCTTCAAAAAGGGAGTTCCCTGTCTCACTCTGACAGACGACCAGCTTCGGGAAAGCGCGACAGTGACGCTGTCAATTCTGGAGGATTTCGGGGACGGCTCCTACGGCACGGTTCTGCAGGACTACCAGATCGGAATCTCCGGAAATGGAGAAGTCCGTCCGGACAGGATCCCCGATATCTTCTGCCTCGTGACATCCGAAAATGAAATCGGCGCCCCCATTCCCTCCATCTATATGCAGGCGGCGGGCTCCATCCAGTACTACATCACCGAGAACATCAGCACAGCCGGAGAGCTGGGCGCACTCTTCAATATCAATGACACTTCCGTACACGCGCTGTATGTCAACGACGAAAGCACCGACACACTGGAAATGCTCAGATATTCGGCGGACGATGCCTCCGACAACAGTATTCTGAATACCAGAAACGAAGTCTCTCTCACGGGTATCGACACAATCAGTTACTCCGTGAGAAGAATCCGTCCGGTACAGTCCGGAGACGAAATGCTGCCGTGCAGTGAATGGGAAGAAACCTCAAAAGGCGAGCCGCAGACCATGCAGATCAACTTCCTTGACCTGCCGGAGCCCAAACGGATGACCGTGCGCGACACCGGCAAATCATACGTCTTCCAGTACATCGTCGAAGATGTCTACGGCAGGCGCCACGGTTCACCGCTCATCAGCGGCTGAAAGGAAATCCATCTATGCAATACGGTTTTTTTGACGAAGAACACAGAGAATACGTGATCACGGATCCGCGCACTCCCGCCCCCTGGACAAACTATCTGGGTTCGCCGGAGTACGGCGCGATCATCACAAATGCGGCCGGCGGCTACAGCTTCGCCTCTTCCGGCGCTGACGGACGCATACTCCGCTATGTGTTTAATCAGTCAGACGAGCCGGGCCGCTATCTGTATATCCGCGACAATGACGACGGCGATTTCTGGTCCGTCTCCTGGCAGCCGGTCGGAAAGGATCTGTCGCTGTGCAAGTATGAATGCAGACACGGGACCTCCTATACAAAAATGTCGGCCGATTACAGGGAGATTCATGCCGAAGCTCTCTATTATGTTCCGCTGAACGCAAAGCACGAAGTCTGGGAGCTCACCGTCCGCAATAATTCGGACCGGCCCCGCCCGCTCACGCTCACGGGATTCGCCGCCTTCACGAATCATCCGAACTATGAACAGGACCAGGTCAACCTGCAGTATTCTCTCTTTGTCACGAGAACCTGCTTCCGTGAAAACCGCATCATCCAGCAGCTTCACGGCAATCTGGACGGACTGAAAGACGGAGAAATGATCGACAACAAGGTCGCTACGGAGCGCTTTTTCGGCCTTGCCGGAGCCCCCGTCTCCTCATGCTGCGGCGACAAGGACGAATTCCTCGGCCCTTACCGGCACTATGACCGGCCGGCAGGCGTCTCTTCCGGTGATCTGGGCGGCGCCCAGTCTTACTGCGGCAGCAGCTGCGGCGCTCTCTCGGCAGCCGTCACGCTCGCGCCGGGCCAGTCCAAAACCGTTGCCTTCATAGCCGGGCTGGCTTATGACCGCGAAGCACAGGCCATCCTTGCGCATTACCATGATCCGGCGCGTGTCTGTGCGGAAGAAGCGGAAGCACTGACAGAGTTCTGGCACAGCCGTCTCAGGCATTTCCAGGTCAGAACCCCCAGCAGCGAATTTGACACCATGGTCAACACCTGGAATGCATTCAACTGCTTTATCACCTTCACCTGGTCGAGGGCGGCTTCCCTCATTTACTGCGGCCTGCGGAACGGTTACGGCTACCGCGACACCGTCCAGGACATCCAGGGAATCATTCATATGGACCCGGCGGCGGCCGCGGAGCGGATCCGCTTCATGCTGTCCGCCCAGGTCAGCAACGGCGCCGGCCTGCCTCTCGTGAAGTACACGCATCACCCGGGCCGCGAAGATACGCCGGACGACGAATCGTACGTGCGGGCCACAGGGCATCCCGCCTACCGCGCGGATGACGCGCTCTGGCTCTTCCCGACAGTATATAAATACATCGCAGAGAGCGGGGATACGGCTTTTCTCGACGAAGTGATTCCCTACGCCGACCACGGCAGTGATACGGTCTACAACCATCTCCGGCAGGCCATTGTCTTTTCCGATCAGCATCTCGGCCCCCACGGCATGCCGGCTGGTCTCCACGCGGACTGGAACGACTGCCTCAGGCTGGGAGCAGACGGAGAATCTGTCTTCGTCGCGCTGCAGTACTACTATGCGCTGACCATTCTCCGGCGCTTCGCGGAGTACAAAAAAGAGGACGCGCATATGCGCGCCCTCGCTGAAAAACAGACTGCATTCGGCAATCTTGTCCGCAGTCTCTGCTGGAATGAAGACCGCTATATCCGCGGCTTCCGCGAAACGGGTGAGATGATCGGCCGCCGCACGGATCCCGAGGCAAATCTCTGGCTCAATCCGCAGAGCTGGTCTGTCATCAGCGGGCTTGCTTCCGCGGACGAGGCGGAGAAGTCCATGAACTGCGTGTGGGAGCAGCTGAATACCGAATACGGCGCCATTCTCATGGATCCGCCTTATCACAGCCACGCGTTTGCCGGCGCTCTCGCGGCCATCTTTAATCAAGGCGCCAAGGAAAACGCCGGGATCTTCTCCCAGAGCCAGGGCTGGCTGATTCTGGCGGAGGCTCTGCTCGGACACGGCAGCCGCGCGTTCACCTACTTTATGGAGAATGCACCTGCAGCCCAGAACTCCCGCGCCGAAATCCGCAGGATGGAACCCTACTGCTACGGCCAGTTCACGGAGGGCAGACATTCGCCCCATTTCGGGCGTTCCCACGTGCACTGGCTCACGGGCACGGCTTCTACCATGATGGTCGGCTGCGTGGAGGGAATCCTCGGCATGCGGCCCGACATCGGAGGCCTGCACATATGTCCTTCCGTTCCTGCTGAATGGGAATCCTTTGAAATCGAGCGCGACTTCCGGGGCGCCCATCTGCATATCACGGTAAAGAATCCGGACCGCCGCGAAAGCGGTGTGACCGAGCTCCGCCTGAACGGACGGAAGATGGACGGTGACTATATTCCGGCGGAACAGCTGAGCGGGCAGAATGACATCCTTCTGATCATGTAATTGCCCTGCAGGTTTCACCCCTGATGAACTGGTACGGAACAATTACCTCGATGGGCCCCTCGATCTCCTGATTCCGGAAGGTGTCCAGCACGATTTTTGCCATCAGTTCAAACGGATGCCCGATGGTCGTAAGCCTGGGAGTCACCCTGCCTGACATTGTGCTCCCGTCAAATCCGAGAACGGAAACATCATCGGGCACTTTCAGGCCGCTGTCATGGAGCGCCAGAATCGCGCCCAGGGCCATATCATCACTGAAGGCGAACACCGCCGAAAAATCAAGCTTCTTCGACAGCACCTGCCGCATCAGCTGATAGCCGTTGTCAAATGTCGGAGGCGCGCAGCGAAGCAGCCGCTCATTGAATTCAAGACCCGCCTCCTCATAGGCGCGTCTGCACCCGCTGATCCTCTGGAAGCCGGACTGTATACTTTTCGGCACATCCGAGAGGATCAGTATTTTTTTATGTCCGATTCCGAACAGATACTGCACGCCTTTCCTGGCCGCGGCCAGGTTATTGATGTGCACCATTTTGCACGGCACCTCCGTGATGGCCCCGCCGAATACCGCAGCCCGGATGTGCTTGGCATGAATATAGTGCAGCAGCTCGGGCGGCAGATCCTCTTCTACGTAAATCACGCCCGTCACATTCAGATCCTTCAGAGCCTGTTTATAATCCTCGCGGCCTTCCTGAACATGGATGACCGGAATTCTGTAATCATATCGGCGGCTCTCCTCCAGCAGGGCATGCAGCGCGTCTTTATAGTAGTCCAGTTTTAATCCGGTCATGATAATGGCGATATTCCCCTGAACCCGCTTTCTCGGAGCGGGCACATAGCCGAGACTGGCTGCCGCCTTTTCAATCCGTTTGCCGGAAGCGTCCGTCACCACTCCGTTCCCGGCATAATATCTGGACACTGTAGCCGGCGAAACGCCGGCCAGCCTTGCTACATCCCTGATCGTCGCTGCCATAAATCCCCCCCTGTTTTACGCGGTCTGTCACATATCAATTATATCATTTATTTCAGAAAACTCCCGCCCGTGTTTTCATTTAGAACAAAGAGTTGCTTTGCTCCTTTTTGCGCGTTCCTTCGCGCCTGCTTCAGCAGGCAGCTTCCTGCGCGCACCAGTCGCGTCCTCCACGGAGTGCTTTTCTGACTCACTGGAAATCCAGGGGATTTTCCCAGGAGTCCAAAAAAGGCAGCCGCTGTCATCGTGACAACGGCTGCCGGGTCTTTTCATCTGAACTGCATGAACGTTGCCGCATTGCGGCATGAGGGGGCGTTCCGCAGCCGGATTTGAAAAGCCGCCATGTTCTGTTTTTAAACTCACATGGGTTAATTTACATTTTATCAGAAGCAGTCAGATCTGTACACAAACCCAGGCTTGTTTCATCTGTTTCATTAATAATATTTACTCCTCTTCTGGTTTTATCACATTTCCGTCTGCATCCAGATATGTCGTGACAGGGCTTCCGTCATCCGCATACGAGGTCTCCGTCTCAGAATACCCGTCTCCCAGAACTGCCGCTTTGCCGTCAGTTCCGAAGTACTGCGTGCGGACCACCCGGCCTTCTGAATCATATTCGAAGCGGATCACTGCATAGCCGTCCGTGATCATCACCGGCTGATTGTCCGCGTCAAAATAAGACTCCTCCGTCTTCTGCTTTTCGTCGTTGAAAACACGCCTGATGATGGCAGCCCCGTTCGCAAGCGGCGCAATCTCTCCCGCCGCGTCGCGGTAGGTGTCTCCCGTCACATTTCCGGCCTCGTCATACTCGTGGTCGACGCCTGCATACCCCTTCGCCGTCACAACCGGCTCGCCTGATGCGTCATAGAATCGCTCCGTCAGCTTCCGCTTGGCGTCGTCATATGTCCACTCTACTGCCTGATAGCCGTCTGCCAGCAGCACCGACTCGCCGTCCGTGCCAAAATACTTCTCGCGGCTGATATTCCCGGCCTCGTCGTACTCGCGCTCGACACGCGCATAGCCGCCCACAAGTACGGGCGCTTCCGACTCATCAAAGTAACTGACCGCTGAGACCTGGCCGGCCTCATTGTATTCATTCCGGATCACGGCGTAACCGGCCGTAATCATCACCGGCTGGTTTTCTGCATCGAAGTAGGACTCCTCTGTCTTCAGTTTTGCATCGTTGAAGACACGCCTGATGATGGCGGCACCGTTCGCCAGCGGAGCAATCTCTCCCGCCGCGTCGCGGTAGGTGTCTCCCGTGACATTTCCGGCTTCGTCATACTCGTGGTCAACGCCTGCATAGCCCTTGGCCGTCACGACCGGCTCGCCCGATGCATCATAGAACCGCTCCGTCAGCTTCCGCTTCGCATCGTCATAGGTCCACTCTACTGCCTGATAGCCGTCTGCCAGCAGCACCGGCTCGCCGTCCGTGCCGTAATACTTCTCGCGGCTGATATTCCCGGCCTCGTCATACTCACGCTCGACCCGCGCATAGCCATTCACTGAGACAGGTTCGCCCTTGTCGTCGAAATAGCTGACCGCCGTGCCCTGGCCGGCTTCATTGTATTCATTCCGGATTACGGAGTAACCGCCCGTGATCATCACCGGCTGGTTGTCCGCGTCAAAGTAAGACTCCTCTGTCTTCTGCTTTTCGTCGTTGAAGGCTCGCCTGATGATGGCGGCACCGTTCGCCAGCGGAGTAATCTCTCCCGCTGCGTCTCGGTAGGTATCTCCCGTCAGATTTCCGGCCTCGTCGTACTCGTGGTCGACGCCCGCATAGCCCTTCGCCGTCACAACCGGCTCGCCCGATGCATCATAGAACCGCTCCGTCAGCTTCCGCTTCGCGTCGTCATAGGTCCACTCTACTGTCTGATAGCCGTCTGCCATCGCAACCGGCTCGCCGTCCGTACCGTAATACTTCTCACGGCTGATATTCCCGGCTTCGTCGTACTCACGCTCGACCCGCGCGTAGCCGCCCACAAGTACGGGCTCATCCGACTCATCAAAGTAACTGACCGCTGAGAC
>CACXFM010000190.1 GCA_902766955.1 uncultured Lachnospiraceae bacterium
ATAAGTCCTGGGAAGGAGATGTGCTCTGTACCGTCACGGGAGTCAGGCTCGGGAACGGCGATTTCGGCATTTCCCCGGGAGAAGGCGAACTGTGTATGACGCTCCGGGCTGAGCGGGAGAGCGAGCTGAAGCAGTTTGAGGAGGAGATTCTTAAATATGCCAGAGCCCTGTCTGAAGAGGCGGGGGTGAAGACGGACAGCAGCATTCACGATTATTTTCCCGAAACCCGGAATGATGACGGAAGCCTCGCTAAGCTCCTCCGCGCGGCGGAAGAACTGCATATGAAAGCCGTCCGGATGGACAGTATGTGGCGGGCATCGGAGGACTTCGGATGGTATTTGAAGGAGTGCCCGGGGGCGATGGTTTATATCGGCAGCGGAGAGGATTATCCGGCGCTGCACACGGACGCTTATGATTTTAATGACGGGATTCTCGAGACGGCGGTGGATCTGTTTGTCCGGCTTGCTGTGGGCGAATGAATGCGTGATGAGAGAGACTTAAGACAGGAGAGCTTTGGCTATGTCAGGCAAACGGAAGAAACTGAGGACTGCATTAACCGTTTTGATCATCATAGCTGCCGCACTGGCAGCTGTATTTTTTGTGTATGTGAACATTTATTATCGTGCGGATGACAGGGCACTTGCGGCGCTGGAGTCCGATGAGGCCGTTGAGGTGGAACAGACTTCTTACGGGTGGTTCTTCGACGGTCCGGGAGAGTCGGCGGGGCTGATTTTCTATCCCGGGGCAAAGGTGGAGGAGACGGCCTATGCGCCGCTTCTGCATCTGGCTGCCTCGCGCGGGTTGGATGTCTGCCTTGTCAGGATGCCCTGGCGGCTGGCCGTGCTGAACAGCGGTGCCGCGGCCGGCATTCTCAGGCAGTACGACTATGAGAACTGGTATGTCGGCGGACATTCGCTGGGGGGTGCGATGGCTGCGTCCTATGCGGCCAAACATCCGGAAGGTCTCAAGGGAGTGATTCTGCTTGGGGCGTATCCGGTCACCAGGATGCCCGACAGTCTTCTGGAGATTCTTGTGGCCGGTTCAGAGGACGGGATCGTGAACCGGAAGCGGATTGAGAAGGGACGGAAACTTGCGCCCGCGCGGTATGAAGAGCATGAGATCCAGGGAGGCAACCACGCCCAGTTCGGGAGCTACGGGGCCCAGAAAGGGGACGGTACTGCGGCCATCACTGCGGAAGAACAGATTGAGGAAACGGTGGATGTGATCTGCGCTGCCGTGTTACAGTAATACAGCGAGGTGAAACGGGAATCTATGACTGAAGAGAAAAAGGTAGAATACCTTGAACTGATCTATGACCTGATTTTTGTCTATATGATCGGGCGGAATAATTCCATTCTTCATTCCGTCGAAAACGGATTCGTCACGGGCACCGTCTTCCTGACGTATGTTCTCGCGACGCTGGCCGTGATCCAGATCTGGAATCTTTCCACTTTTTATATCAATCTGTTCGGCAGAAACAGCATCCGCGATCATGTGTTTCTTCTGACCAACATGTATCTGATGTACTATATCGGTGAAGGAACACGTCTCCACTGGGAGAGTTTCCGAACCCAGTATCACGCAGCCTGGGGCCTGATTCTCTCCAATATCGGCCTGCAGTATCTGATCGAACTGCGGCACTACCGCGCGGGCGACCCGGAAGCCGGAATGATAAAAAAGATGATGGCCGTGCTGTTCGGAGAAGCGCTGATTGTCTTTCTGGCCATACACGTGAATCCGGACAGGTTTCCGGTGATGCCTTTTCTGGCGGTGCTCTTCGGCATATCCGCGACATGGATTTCCTCCGATAAGAGAAAAGCGTCGGCGATCGACTTCAGCCATCTGTCCGAGCGGGCCATGCTCTTTGTCGTCTTTACCTTCGGCGAGATGGTGATCGGCATCGCTTCCTATTTTGAGGGGAAATTTACCGCCAACTCCGTCTACTTTTCGCTGATGGCGTTTTTGATTGTCGTGTCGCTGTTCCTGAGCTACGAGGTCCTCTACAACCGGATTATCGACAGGGAAATGTCTGTGAGCGGCATGGGGTACATGCTGATCCATATCTTCCTGATCTTCTCGATGAACAACCTGACGGCTGCGCTGGAATTTATGCAGAATGAAGCTGTCAGCCTCTGGCCCAAGACGCTTTTCCTGCTTTCCTCGTTCCTGCTGTTTTTCCTGTGCCTCTTCGCGCTCATGCGCTACGCGAAACCGGATCTGGGCATCTGCCGCAGATTTCTTCTGCCGGTCCTTATGATCACATTGGTCTTTCTTGTGTTAATGATGCTTTTGCGGGAACAGATGTATGTGAATATCGCAGTGTCGGTCCTGTATGTCTACGCAATGTTTGCCCGCATCTACCTGTTCGGAAGAAGGGCGGACACGGACATATCCTGACAGAAATTGATTTTGAATGGGAGAACTGCCTTGAAGAAACTGAAAAAAGCAGACAGAATCATCATCCTGGTGTTCGTGCTGATCATAGCTGCAGCCGCCCTTCTGCGGAACATTCCTTCTGTCAGACAGAAGCCGCTGATTGAAAATGCAGCCGGCAGGAAACTCACTTACGCCGACTATAACGGCAGGAAAATCGGCATCCTCACCGGCACCAATATGGAGGCTGCGACTTTCCAATATTTTCCGGACAGCGAATATCTGTATTTCGACGGCTATCCCAATCTGAATGAGGCTCTGTCCAGAGGCATCAGAAAGGAGGCGCATCATGAGCCTGATCAGCATCGAACATCTGCGCAAGGAATATCCGGACGTGACGCCGCTCCTTGATGTCAGCGCGGAGATCGAAGAGGGGGACGTCATCGCCGTCATCGGACCGTCCGGAACCGGAAAATCGACTCTGCTCCGCTGTCTCAACCAGCTGGAGAAGCCCACTTCGGGCAGGGTCGTTCTGAACGGCGAGGTTATCACCGATCCGGGCTGCGACCTGTCTTCGGTGCGGCGGACCATGGGCATGGTCTTCCAGTCTTTCAATCTTTTTCAGAATCTGAATATCATCGATAATGTGACGTACGTCCCGGTGCATCTCCTGAAGATGCCGAAAAAGCAGGCATATAAGGAGGGAATGCAGCTGCTTGCCCGCGTAGGTCTTGCGGGGAAGGCTGAGAGCTTCCCGGAAGAACTGTCCGGCGGACAGAAGCAGCGAGCGGCGATCGCGAGGGCGATTGCCATGAAACCCCGCGTCCTGCTTCTGGACGAACCGACTTCCGCGCTTGATCCGACAATGATCAGGGAAATCTTTGACCGTCCGGCGAAAGAGAAGACGCGCCGGTTCATCCACCGGCTGAAAAGCATGGAGCTCGAAATCACGGGACCGAATCCGGATTATCCGGAGATCCTGCGCAAAATGGAAGAGTTCAGGCGGGAAAGCATGATTTCGGCTGATGAGCTGCGCCACATCATACTGGTTTTTGAAGAACTGGTCATGCAGAATATTATGGGCGTGCTGCGCCCGGGGAATGAGGGCTTCCCCCTGCGGATGAAACTGGACTACTCGGAAGCGGACACTTCCGCCTCCATGGAGCTGACCTACGGAGGAAGCGCCTATAATCCGCTCGAAAACGGGGATGAAATCTCCCTCACGATCGTGCGGAAGATGGTCTCCCGGATTGAATATGAGTACGCGGGAGAAAACCGGATCAGAGCGCTGCTCGGCGCGTAAAGTCCCCTTAAGCTCCCCTCATGGGTGAGGGCCAGAGGGGAGCGGGAGTCAGCCTGCGGACCATGCTGTTATGAAAAATATTTTCAAAAAGCAGGTCTCGAAAAAATTAATAAAAACCCGCATGTAACATTTTATGTAACATTTTTGTGCTATTATATTTAAGACGGAAGTTCCCTCCGTGACCAAGAAAGTGAAGGAGAAGAACGACCGGAACGGATACGAGAGCGGCTGGCAGGATGCGGCGGACTACGACATCGGGGATGAGATTCCCTACCGGATCACGGGCACTCTGCCGCTTCTCTTCCACAAGTACAAAATTTATAAGGTCTATACCTTTGAGGACGAGCTGTCAGCCGGGCTTACGCCGCCGGATGCGGCAGACATTTCGGTCAAAAAGAACGGGACGACGGATCTGAGCGGGCAGTGACGGGTTCAAAGGGTAATCCGAATGCCGTGAAGCTGACCTTTACCAAAAAGTCGGAAAACGGAGAAGAAGGAGAAACCGAGACAACGCCTCCGGATCTGGTTACGGTCTTTACATTCGGCATCGAGGCGAAGAAGGTGACATCGGATGGATCCTCTCTTGAGGGGGCCGGGTTTACCCTGTTTAAAAAGACGGGTGACGACTGGACCCAGGTCGGAACAGAAATCACGGGGGTGACGACCTTTACATTCCGGGGAGTCGACAGCGGTGTTTATAAGCTGGTGGAGACGACTGTGCCGCCGGGATATACAAAGGCGGAGGACGTCGAGATTGCAGTTACGGCATCTTATGACACGGAAGCTTTGGAGCCGAAGCTTAAGAATCTCACGGTGACGCCTGCGTCTGCCGGATTTACTGTTGCGGCGACGGAGACGGACGGTGTGGTGAGAGGTGCGGTCGTGAACCGTTCCGGTGCAATACTTCCCACGACGGGAGGCGAAGGCGCCGGGCGGTACTATGCGGCGGGACTTCTGCTGATGCTTTGCGGAGCCGTGATGCTTCTGTATGGCAGGCGAAGGAAACACTGCAGTCACGGTTAAAACAAAAATGACGTACAATATGAAGGGGGTCGGGCCTGCCAGCGCGGGTCAGACCTCTTTCAAACGAGGTGAAGCGATAGAGAATGGACATCGAAATCAGGACCTTGAACGAAGAAGAGACTTATACGATCTACTGTCAGCATCTGAAGAAGGATTTTCCTGAGGCGGAGACAAAGCCTTTCCCGATTCTCCGAAAGGGAATCAGAGAAGGCTATTATGATGCATACGGCGCCTATATGTGCGGAGAACTTGTCGGCTATGCC
>CACXFM010000191.1 GCA_902766955.1 uncultured Lachnospiraceae bacterium
AAACCTGCAGAAATACTGTGATGCGCTCAATATCGATTATATTATGCTGTTTGATGCGGACGGCCGGCAGACAGAAAGCAGCAACGACTATACCGGATTCCGGCTCGGGATCGGGCAGGGAAGCAACAGCGCCGATTTCCGGAGGCTGCTTCTCGGCGTGCCGGAGATCATACATGATGTATCCGTGGACGAAACGACAGGTCTGGAGAGACAGTTTATCGGTGTGACGATGCCTCGCGGCGGGGACGAGGGAAAAAACGGCGCGCTGATCATGGCGCTTCTGCCTGACAGGACCAGCAGGACGCGCGGGAATTACGGGATGAACGAGCAGCTGGAAATGATTACGGCTGCCGGGAATCTGTGCTTTGCCGCGGATGCCGATTCCGGAGAGATCAAATATGCAAATGATGAGTCCTTTGCCGGCAGAAACGTGAAGGATATCGGGATCAGGAACAAGAGTCTCGAGGGCGGTTATATGGACTTTGCCTATATCAACGGCAGCCGCTGGTATATTATGAGTGAAGTCAGGGCTTCGTATGTGTATTATTACGCCGATGAGACGGCGGATCTGTTCAGAAGAGCCCTGCCCTACGGCCTCCTTGTCGTCGCCGGTTACGGGATTGTCCTCTGTGTATTCCTCTCGATTATGATGAAGGGATACACGCAGGAGGAATTTGAGCAATGGGCGGTGGTCGGACAGCCGGTCGTGAACGGAACCGTGGTGGAATATATTACCCATGAAGGGCGGGTGAAAAAAACCGTGGATCCCTCGAAGCGATGGATTTTCATGCCTTCTCTCTGGAGTGATCTGATTCCGGAACAGCGGGCCGTGTCCGTCGGGAAAGTGCTCGTCACGCTTCTGGCCGTGAGTGTTTATCTGTTTAATACCGTGCTGATCAGACACATGGCGCTTTATGATTCGTCCCTTCTGGAGTTTATCGTTCACGGCAGCTGGATGAGGGGGTTCAACCTGTTCTCCGTCTGCGGGATCCTGATTGCCGTGGCGGTCGCGTTTGTGACCATATTCATCTGTAAGCAGATTCTCCGTCTGATCAGCAGTTTTCTGAACAGTAAGGGTGAAACGGTCTGCCGCCTGCTCTTAAGCTTTTTAGAATATGTGGCCGTTCTGATTGTCTGTTACTATATCTTCGAGTATCTCGGGTTCCCCGCGAATGCGTGGGTTGCTTCGCTCGGTCTGGTCTCCCTGGCCCTTTCGCTCGGCGCAAAAGATTTTGTGGCGGATATCCTGGCCGGTATTTCCATCGTCTTCGAGGGAGAGTTCCAGGTGGGCGACATCGTGGATATCGCAGGCTACCGCGGAACGGTTCAGGAGATCGGGGTGCGGTCGACGAAGATTATCGGCCGCGGCGACAACATTAAAATTATAGACAACAGGGACATTAAAAATGTCATCAACATGACGCGGCTGAATTCCTGGTATCCGATGGAGCTGAAGGTGAGCATGTCTGCTTCCTTAAGTAAAATCGAAAAAGTGCTTTCCGAGGAGCTGCCCAACATCGGGCAAAAATACAGCGAAATTATCAGCGGGCCCGTCTATAAGGGCGTGGTGAGTCTAGGTAACGGAACGATGACCCTTTCGCTGATTACGGAATGCAAGGAACAGGATTATTATGAGATCGAGAGAATTCTGAACAGGGAGATGCGTCTCCTGTTTGAAAAAGAGGAAATTCAGCTGCTTTAAATGAGGTTTGCGTAAACTATGTATGAATTTACATCAAGAGTCAGGTACTCCGAAATCGGCCCGGACAGGCGCATGAGGCTGTCCGCTCTGGCCGCAAGGATGCAGGACTGTGCGATTTTCCAGGCTGAATCGATCGGGTTCGGCCCCGAGGAGTGGAAGAAGACAAAACAGGGATGGATCATCCTTTCGTGGCAGATCCGGATCCACAGGCTGCCTTCCTTCAACGAGGCCCTCACGACGGCTACCTGGGCATATTATTTCAGAAATATGAGGGGCGACCGCAATTTTAGAGTAACCGGACCGGACGGAGAACTCTGCGCCGAGGCGAATTCCGAGTGGTGCTATTTTGATCTGGTTCAGCAGAGACCCGTGCGGGTGCCGGAAGCGCAGACGGCGAGCTTCGGGACGGAGCCGAGGCTGCCGGGGCTCGACGCCCCGCGCAGAATCGAACTGCCGGACGGACCTGCGGAGGAAAAAGAGGCGGTTGCGGTGCGCATCACGGACATTGATACCAATCACCATGTCAATAACCTGCACTATATTGATATGGCGCTGGCCTATGTGCCGGAAGAATCGAAGGTCCGGGAAATGCGGGTGCAGTATCTGAAGCAGTGCCGTCTGGGAGATCTGATTCATCCTCAGATCCGGAGCGGGAGTGACTTTTTGACAGTGGCTCTCGATGACGGGGAACGCAAGCCGTACGCCATCTGCGAGTTCCGCTTCTGACGCACACGGAATTATGAGAAACTTCGTGCGCATTTGCAGATAGTATGCTATAAATAGTAATAGGCGTGCAGGAGAGGCCTTCTTTCTTTTTTGCAAAGGCCTTCAAAAGACATAAAGGATTATAAATACGGTTTATGATAAAAACAGGTGAGTTTCAGAACCTCACGGTTGTCAATAAACGGGATCACGGCGTGTATCTCGGTGAAGATATGAACGCGGGTGCCGCGGACAGAGTGCTGCTCCCGGCAAAGCAGGTTCCCGAACATACGGAGAAGGGAGACGTGCTGTCGGTTTTCGTATACAGGGATTCCGAGGACCGCCTGATCGCGACGACGGCAAAACCCCTGATTGCGCTTCATCATACGGCCAGGCTGCGGGTGGCGCAGACAACAAAAATAGGTGCTTTTCTTGCCTGGGGGCTCGAGAAGGATCTCTTTCTGCCGTTCCATGAACAGACGAGACGCGTGAAGGAAGGGGACGAGATCCTTGCGGCGCTCTATGTGGACAAGAGCGGAAGGCTGGCGGCCACGATGAAGGTGTATCCGTATCTCAGAACGGATTCCCCGTACCGCACCGGTGATCAGGTCAGCGGCGAGGTTTATCAGGTGGCGGACAATTTCGGCGCCTTTGTGGCCGTGGACGACTGTTTCTCCGGGCTGATTCCGAAGCGGGAGATGCAGGCCGGGTATGCGGTCGGAGACAGGCTCTCTCTGCGTGTGACGAAGGTCCACGAAGACGGGAAGCTCGATCTCACCGCCCACGAAAAGGCCTATCTGCAGATGGATATTGATGCGGAGGCCGTACTTGATGTGATCGGTACGGAATACGCGGGGGAACTGCCCTTTGACGACAAGGCGGATCCGGAACGGATCCGGGAGGTGTTCGGCCTGTCCAAAGCTGCCTTCAAGAGGGCCGTCGGGAGACTGTATAAAGAACACCGCATAGAGATCGGCGGCGGGACCATCAGAAAGCTGTGATCTTCGGGTTTTACGGGGATATATTATATTAGGGAGGGAGACCATGATTAATTTACTGAACCAGTTTGCAGAGTTTCTGCAGATGACAACACCGGAGGCACAGGGCGTGCAGGCTGCCATCATTATCGGAAGTGCGATTCTCGGGATTCTCTACTGCTTTTTCGGGTACCGCTCAGTGCGGCTGATTACCGCGATTGTCGGTTTTCTGCTCGGATTTGTAGGGGGAACTGTCGCGTCCGTCCATCTGAATCTGACGTCTCCTCTGGATATTGTCGTGCCGGTGCTGGCCGGCGTTGTGGTCGCTCTCCTGAATTTCTTCCTTTATAAGCTGGGCGTGTTTATCGCCGTATTCTTTGTAACCATGTCAGTGACGGCATCGCTTCTTCTGACTTATGTGAAGTTGGAAGAGAATGTGGCGCTGATTATCGGACTTGCCGCAGGGCTTGTGTTTGCGATTCTGGCAGTGATTTTTGTGAAGCCGGTTATCATCATCATGACCGCTTTTATGGGAGGCCTTTTGTTTGCCGATCAGATTTTCGAGTACCTGGTACAGGTGCGCTGGGATTCCCAGATGGAGACGCTGGCCCGTCTCGGCACGGGCGCGGGCCTGGGCCTGATCGGCATGATCTTCCAGTTTGTGACTACCAGAAAGAAGGGATGAGGATCGAATGGGATTTGCACATCTGCATGTCCATACCGAATATTCTCTGCTCGACGGCTCTAATAAGATCCGGGAATATGTGTCCCGGATCAAAGAGCTCGGAATGACGGCCGCCGCGATCACGGATCACGGGGTCATGTACGGATGCATAGATTTTTACAAAGAGGCCCTCGCACAGGGGATCAACCCGATCCTCGGATGCGAGGTTTATGTATCTCCGGGCAGCCGTTTTGACAGGGATTATTCCGCTTCGGACGAACGATATTATCATCTGGTGCTTCTGGCCGAGAATAACAGGGGCTACGACAATCTGATGAGGATCGTTTCCGCCGGTTTCACGGAGGGTTTTTATTATAAGCCGAGAATCGACAGGGAACTGCTCGAGAAGTATCACGAAGGAATTATCGCGCTGTCCGCCTGCCTGGCGGGAGAAGTGCCGCGCCTTCTTGCGGCGGGCCTCTACGGGGAAGCGAAGGACTGCGCACTCGCGTATCAGGAGATCTTCGGCAGGGGCAATTATTTCCTTGAGCTGCAGGATCACGGGATCCCGGCCCAGAAACAGGTCAACCAGCTGCTGATCAGAATGCATGAGGAGACGGGGATCCCGCTGGTCTGTACAAACGACATTCATTATACGCGCGCGGAGGACGCGGATTCACACGATGTCCTTCTCTGCATTCAGACGCAGAAGAAGGTCTCGGACGAAGACCGGATGCGCTATGAGGGCGGACAGTACTACGTAAAGTCCGAAGAGGAGATGCGCTCTCTGTTCGGGTATGTGCCGGAAGCGCTGGATAATACCGTAAAAATCGCGGAGCGCTGCCATGTGGACATTGTTTTCGGGGAGCGGAAGATTCCCGCCTATGACGTGCCGGACGGGCGGAGTGCGTGGGAGTATCTGAACGCGCTCTGTGAAGAGGGCATGCGCAGAAACTATGGGGCGGATTACGCAGCCCTGCGGCCGGAACTGAAAGAGCGGCTCACCTATGAGCTGGAGACGATCAGGAGCATGGGATTCGTGGACTACTTCCTGATCGTCTGGGATTATGTGCACTTCGCGAAAGACCATGATATTATCGTGGGCCCCGGAAGGGGGTCGGCGGCCGGTTCCATCGTCTCCTATGCGCTCGGAATCACGGAGCTTGATCCGGTCAGATATAACCTGCTCTTTGAGCGCTTCCTGAATCCGGAGCGGATTTCGATGCCCGATATCGACGTGGATTTCTGCTTTGAGCGGCGCCAGGAAGTCATTGATTATGTCGTCGGAAAGTACGGCAGGGACCGCGTCGTCCAGATTATCACGTTCGGCACCATGGCTGCCAGAGGCGTCATCCGAGATGTAGGCCGGGCGCTGGACCTGCCTTACAGCGAATGCGACCGGATCGCCAAAATGGTGCCGCGGGAGCTGAATATCACACTCGAAAAGGCGCTGAAGATGAATCCGGATCTCCGGAAAGAATATGAAGAAAACGAGGAGGTCAGACACCTGATCGACATGTCCCTGCGGCTGGAGGGACTGCCGAGAAACACCTCGATGCACGCGGCGGGAGTGGTGATTTCCGGGCGGCCCGTCGTCGAATACGTCCCGCTCTCGAGAGCGCAGGACGGGTCTGTTACGACCCAGTACACCATGACGACGCTGGAGGAGCTGGGCCTTCTGAAGATGGACTTCCTGGGCCTCAGGACGCTGACCGTGATCCAGAATGCGGTCAAACTGGTGAATGATGCCCTGCCGCCCGGATCGGAGATGCTGGATCTGGCCAAAGTGGATTACAATGATCCGGCCGTGATGGATATGATCAGCCGGGGCCGGTGCGAGGGAGTCTTCCAGCTGGAAAGTGCGGGGATGAAGTCTTTCATGAAGGAGCTGAAGCCGCATTCGCTGGAGGACATTATCGCCGGCATCGCGCTGTACCGGCCGGGGCCCATGGATTTCATTCCCCGCTATATCAAAGGCAAGGAACATCCCGAGACCGTCACGTATGATACGCCGCTCATGGAGCCGATTCTGGCGCCGACCTACGGCTGCATCGTCTACCAGGAGCAGGTCATGCAGATCGTCCGGGAACTCGGCGGATACAGTATGGGGCGGTCGGATCTGGTCCGGCGCGCCATGTCCAAAAAGAAAGAAAAAGTCATGGCCGAAGAGCGGAAGAATTTCATCTTCGGCAACAGTGAGGAAGGCGTGCCCGGGTGTATCGCCAAAGGTATACCGGAGGCGACGGCGAACCACATCTTTGACGAGATGACGGATTTCGCGAAGTATGCATTTAATAAATCCCACGCGGCCGCCTATGCGGTGGTGTCCTTCCAGACGGCATATCTGAAATACTATCACCCCGTGGAGTATATGGCGGCGCTTCTGACGTCCGTGATCGACAATACGGACAAATGCGCCGAGTATCTCCTCTACTGCCGTTCCGCGGGAATCGGAATCCTTCCGCCCTCCGTCAATACGGGAGAGGGCCGCTTTACAGCGGAGGAGGGGTCCATCCGATGCGGCATGTATGCCATCAAGTCCGTCGGCAGAGGCGTCATCGACAATATCGTGGAAGAGCGCCGGGTAAACGGCAGATATGAATCCATGAAGGATCTGGTGACGCGCACGTACGGGAAGGACATGAACCGGCGGGCGCTGGAGAACCTGATCAAGGGCGGCGCGCTGGACTGCTTTGGCTGCACAAGGAAACAGATGATGGTCGGGCTGCCGATGATGATGGACCAGGCCTCCTATGAATCGAAGGAAATGATCACCGGGCAGATGTCTATTTTTGACCTCATGGCGCCGGAGATAAAAAAGACATATGATGTCAGGCTGCCGGAAGTGGGAGAATACAGCAGGGAAACCCTGCTCGCTTTTGAGAAAGAAGTCCTCGGCATCTATCTGAGCGGACATCCCATGGAGGAATACGAAGCTGTCTGGAAGACCAGGGTGACGGCGACAACCGCTGATTTTGCTCTGGATGAAGAGAGCGGGGTCTCGCGTGTCAGGAATGACGAGCGGAGGACGATCGGCGGGATGGTCGTGGCAAAGACCATCAAATATACGAAGACCAACAAGATGATGGCCTTTATTACGCTGGAGGATATGCTCGGGTCCGTCGAAGTCCTGGTATTTCCGAAAGTATTTGACCAGTACAGGGACTATCTTGAAGAAGACAGGAAGGTATTCATAGAGGGCCGGGTAACGGCGGAGGACGATAAGCCGAGCAAACTGATCTGCGAGCGGATTTACGGATTTGAAGAGGTGCCGCGGGAACTCTGGATCGCATTTCCGGACAGAAAGTCGTTCAGCGAGGCATCGGAGGGGCTGAAGGCCCTGATCGCGGAATCCGCGGGCAGAGATATGGTCTATGTCTACCTGCGGGACACGAAGCAGTTCAGAAAAATGACATCTTCAGAAGGGATCCGGATTTCGCCCGAGACGAAATCCGCGTTTGAAAAAGTTTACGGAGAAAAAAACGTAACGGTGAGAGGGGCGAGGTAAAA
>CACXFM010000192.1 GCA_902766955.1 uncultured Lachnospiraceae bacterium
CAAGCTGGCCGAAGGGACACCCCTGGAAAGGGTGCAGGTCGTTAATAGCGGCGCGAGGGTTCAAATCCCTCCTTCTCCGCGCAAAAAGATCTGTCATATCGAATGATATGACAGATCTTTTTCTTTCGTTCTTTTCAAAGCAAAGAGCCGCTTCAGCGGCTCTTTGTGCGCCGGAGCTGCCTGAATCAGCAGGCAGCTCCGGCTTAATCCTTTATCCCTCTATCTGCGCGTCGTGCAGCCACACATAACGCTCGTCTTCACAGCGGTCCGTCTGCAGCCACGGATTGCCGTCCAGATGGCGGATCATCCAGCAGGTATACATCTGGAAGCCCGGGGCAACGGCCTGCGGATGCAGCTCGCCTCCCGGAATGGCGGAGAAGCTGTTGTCCACGCTCTTGAAGACCTGGTCTCCCACAAAGCTCGCGCCGAATCCCTCCGGTCTGTCGAATTTGAAGAAATATGTCTCCGGCTGCGGATGGCGGTGCGGCAGATAACCGGACCAGTTGCCCCTGTCGTTCAGGACTTCGCCGAGCACCATATTGGATTCCGGGCAGATGTCGTGGTCGAAGATCGTGTTCACGCGGCGCTTCGCCACATTTCCGAACTTGCCGACGCTGGAGTACTTCCACGGAGCATCTTCCGGCCTGTAGAGACGTGCCTCAAAAGAAGCCTCATTCTTCGTGCACTGCACGAGGATCTCGGAATCCGCCTCCGCCGTCACGCGGATTTCCGTGCCCTGCGGCGCATGGACGCAGTACGGTCCTTCCGTGAAGACGTCTTTTCTCGAGACCTTCTCTTCCGTCTCTCCGCATCCGAAGGTAATGCAGCCCGACAGAAGAAGGACGGCGATCTCTTCGCCCGCGCGGCAGAAAGCGCGCTTCTCTCCGCTCTTCATCCTGTAGACGCGCACATCCATCAGCATGGCGGCATAGTCATTGTCATAAGTTGTCAGGATCATCTCTCCATCCGCGTCAAATTCCGGATATCCGAATACCTTTCCCATCGCTCACCTCTCCGATCCGCCGGCTGAAAAGCCCGTTTCTTAAAAAGGACTCCTCACCGGTCACATATATTTTTTGTGTTTTCTATTGTACACCACTCTCTGCCGCTAAAAAAGTCCCTCATTCCAGATAGAGCACGGGCTTTCCCTCACGCAGCGTTTTCTGCATGTCCAGGACGCGCTGGTTCTCCGACCCCCGGAAGGTGAGGGCGAGATTTCTTTGCTGCAGGATAAAAGGGCCGTCCACCAGGACATCAATGAGCGAAAGGAACTCGTCCGTCACCTCCGTGTGCCTGCGCTGCCCCGGAAGCAGATCCCGCTCATAGATAAAACCCGTGAAGCACCAGATGGTTTTATCCGGATGCTCCCGCTTCAGTCTGCGCGCCAGGCGGACCAGCTCCCGCTGGTTGTCCGGCTCCATGGGCTCGCCTCCCAGCAGGGTCAGGCCGTCCGTGAGGGGCCTGTCCAGAAAGCGGATGATCCGCTCCTCCGTCTCGTCCGTATAGGGCTGCCCGTACCGGAAGTCCCAGGTCGCCGGCTGGAAACAACCTTCACAGTGATTGGTGCATCCGGAGACAAACAGGGTAATCCGCACGCCTTCTCCATTGGCCACATCAAATTCCTTTATATTTCCGTAGTACATTCTTCTTCTCCTTGCGCCCGTGTTCCGCCGCGGCTACAATAGACAAAAAACATAAGGAGTCATCCCATGCTGCATGTTGTTCTTCATCAGCCGGAACAGCCCGGCAATGCGGGCACTATCGGCCGTTCCTGCGTCTGTGCCGGCGCGGCTCTCCACCTGATCGAACCCATCGGATTTCACCTGACGGACCGCTATATCAAAAGAGCGGGCCTGGATTACTGGGAGCGTCTTCAGCTGTACCGGCATATGAATTATGAAACGTTCCTGACGGACTGCCCCGGCGCCCGCATTTTCTATGTGACCACTAAAGCGCCGCGGACATACGCGGACGTACGCTACCGGGACGGAGACTACCTGATGTTCGGCAAAGAGAGCGCCGGAATCCCCGAAGAAATCCTGGCCGCCCATCCGGACCGCTGCGTCCGCATCCCCATGAGAGCGGGCGAGCGCTCGCTGAATCTGTCCAATTCCGTCTCCATCGTCCTCTACGAGGCCATGCGCCAGCTGAATTTCCCCGATCTGGTGGAAACGGGCAGCCTGCACCGCCTCACCTGGAGCGAGACCCCTTAAGCTGCAGACGTAAAGTCCGCCGGATTCGTATTGAGAGACAATAAATCTTGTGGTATAGTAAAAGGCGGGTCACAAGATATCGACCCGGGGAGTATGTTATAGAAAAGACCGGACGTCACGCGTCCGGTCTTTTTTTCCGTTCGTCCTCTTACAGGTGCAGAACACGCTCCTTGATTTCCTGCGTCCTGCCCTGATTCCAGTACTGTGTTCCGATGTAGCCGCAGGTTCTCCTGGCCACATTCATTTTGTCCTGATCCCGGTTTCCGCAGTTGGGGCATTCCCACACAAGCTTTCCTTCGTCCTCGGTGATCATGATCTCTCCGTCATAGCCGCACACCTGGCAGAAATCGCTCTTTGTGTTGAGCTCCGCATACAGGATCGTGTCATAGATATGGCGCATGATCTTCAGAACCGCTTTAATGTTGTTCTGCATGTTCGGCACTTCCACATAACTGATGGCGCCGCCCGGGCTCAGCTTCTGGAACTCCGCTTCCTTGGACAGCTTTGAAAACGCGTCGATATTCTCGGTCACGCGGATATGGTAGCTGTTCGTGATGTAGTTTTTATCCGTCACGCCCTCAATGCGGCCGAATCTCCTCTGCAGGCACTTGGCGAACTTGTATGTGGTGCTCTCAAGCGGCGTCCCGTAGACGCTGTAGTCAATATTCTCTTTCCGCTTCCACGATGCGCACGCGTCGTTCAAGGCCTGCATCACCCTCAGTCCGAACTCCTTGCCGGCTTCGCTGGTGTGGGAGAGGCCTTTCATGTAATAGACACATTCCGCCAGTCCGGCATACCCCAGTGAGATCGTGGAATAGCCGTTGTAGAGAAGATGGTCGATCGTCTCGCCTTTTTTCAGTCTCGCGATCGCACCGTACTGCCAGAGAATCGGCGCGGAATCCGACAGCGTCCCCAGAAGGCGCTCATGGCGGAGTCTCAGTGCCTTGTGGCAGAGTTCCAGTCTCTCATCCAGAATCTTCCAGAACTCATCTTCGTTCCTGCCGGAAGAACAGGCGGCATCCACCAGATTAATCGTCACGACGCCCTGGTTAAAGCGTCCGTAGTATTTATGAGTGCCCTCGCGGTAGTTGCGAGCATTGGCCATATTGCCCATGCCCGCATCCGTGAAGCGGTCAGGTGTCAGGAAGCTGCGGCAGCCCATGCACGGGTAGACATCCCCGTTCTTCAGCTCCTTCATCTTCTTCTCCGAGATATAATCCGGCACCATGCGCTTGGCCGTACACTGGGCGGCCAGCTTCGTCAGATAGAAGTACTCGGAGTCTTCCTCCATGTTGTCGTCTTCCAGGGCATAGATCAGCTTCGGGAATGCGGGCGTGATCCATACGCCCTTCTCATTCTTGACGCCCTGAATCCGCTGCCTGAGCATTTCCTCGATGCAGAGGGCCAGATCCTTCTTTTCTCTCTCGTTCTTCGCTTCATTGAGATACATGAAGACGGTCAGAAACGGCGCCTGCCCGTTTGTGGTCATCAGCGTGATCACCTGGTACTGGATCGTCTGAATGCCCTTTTCGATCTCCCTCATGAGCCTCATCTCGACGATGCGATCCATCGTCTCCGCGTCCGTGCTGCGTCCCATGAGTTCCATCTCCTCCTGGACGTGCCTGCGGATCTTCTGGCGGGACACGTCGACGAAGGGAGCGAGGTGGGCAAGTGAAATACTCTGTCCGCCGTACTGGTTGCTGGCCACCTGGGCGATGATCTGCGTGGCAATATTGCAGGCCGTCGAGAAGCTGTGCGGTCTCTCGATGAAGGTCTCGCTGATCACGGTGCCGTTCTGGAGCATATCCTCCAGATTCACCAGGCAGCAGTTATACATATGCTGGGCAAAATAATCCGAATCGTGGAAATGGATCAGGCCCTCTCTGTGAGCCTTGGTAATCTCCTCCGGCAGAAGCAGTCTCTCCGTGATGTCTCTCGAGACCTCGCCGGCCATGTAATCCCTCTGCACGGAATTGACCACGGGATCCTTGTTGGAATTCTCCTGCATGACCTCTTCGTTGTTGCACTCGATGAGGCTTAAGATCCTCGCGTCTGTCGTATTCGCGCGTCTGACCAGCGAGCGGTTGTAGCGGTACTTGATATAGCAGCGCGCCACTTCATATGCGTTCTTGCGCATAATCTCGCTCTCCACCATATCCTGCACTTCTTCCACAGAAACCGTGCGGCTCATCCCCGCACATTTTTCGGTTATATTCGCCGCAATCGCGTCAATATCCGCCTGGGTCAGCTCGCTTTTGTGACATGCGTGATTCGCTTTTGTGACGGCAATCGCGATCTTCTCCGGATGGAATTCAGATTCAGCGCCGTTTCGTTTGATTATTTTCATATTCCCCCCAATGAAGAAAGATTCAAGAACGCCCCCGCGTTCTTGCCGCGCCGCGCCTGGTGCGTCAGCACCATCTTCATCTGGGCGCGGCTGCGATCCGCCGGAGGCTGAACTTTCGGCAGTGGATTGCGTCCACTGGTGAAAGCTGTAGTCATTAGACACAAAACCGGCCGCGTAAGCGGCCGAGAATCATTCTAGCATTCTTCGGGGCTGACCGTCAAGAGACAGCCACCACATATTGTATTTCAGTGCATCGTCCGCGCAACATAATGTGCAATTATGTCACCCTGATCTTTCCAGAAAACGCGGGTAAAAGAGCCGTTTAAGCGGCTCTTTGCGCGCTTGCTTCGCGCCTGCTTCAGCAGAATAAAAAGCGCTGCTCAGCACTTTCTATGCCGGGCAGCGCCTTCTTGAGTAAGCACACAGATTATTTTGCGGCTTCAACTGCAGACTCAACTGCGGAAACAACAGCAGCTGCTGCCGTGGAAACTGCCTCAGAAGCTGCTGCGGAAGCTGTGGAAGCTGCTGCAGAAGCGGTGGAAGCTGCTGTAGAAGCTGCTGTGGAAGCTGCCGTAGAAGCTGCATCCTTCTTTGCGCCGCAGCCTGCCATGGAAGCTGCCATCATAGATACCATAACAAGCACAAGTGCTTTCTTCTTCATAATAAAATACCTCCTAAAAATGAAAGACCGATAAACAAATGCATATTAACACCATCCACTCCGTAAATCAAGGGTTTTGACGGATTTCTGAATTTCTTTGAATTCCGCGCGCTTTTACGCTATACTGGTTAAACACTGAATAAGCGGAGGACTGACATGCCTTCATTTTCACTGAAAACAAACAGTCGCGAAGAAACCTTTGCACTCGGGCGGAAGATGGGCGCCGCCGCCCGTCCCGGCCAGGTCATCGCCTTAAGCGGCGACCTGGGAGCCGGCAAAACCGTGTTTACCCAGGGTTTTGCGGCCGGGCTCGGCATCACGGAGCCCGTCACGTCCCCAACCTTTACCATACAGCAGATCTATGAGGGCGGATCCCTGACTCTGTACCACTATGATGTATACAGGATCGAAGATCCCTCGGAAATGGAAGAAATCGGTTATGAAGAGGCCTTCTACGGCGACGGCGTCACGCTGATCGAGTGGGCCGGCATGATCGAAGAACTTCTTCCCCCGCATACCATCAGGATTGATCTGCGGCGTGATCCGGCCGCAGGCGACAACTGCAGGCTGATCACCGTCAGCGAAGATTCTTAAAGCCACAAGATCATAAGAGGTACATATGAAACTGATAGCACTGGATTCCTCGGGGCTGACCGCCAGCTGCGCCATCCTCGAGGATGATATTCTGCGCGCGGAATACACCGTGGATTTTAAAAAGACACACAGCCAGACGCTGCTCCCGATGCTGGATGCGCTGGCCTCGATGACGGAGCTCGATCTCTCGACCGTGGATGCGATCGCCGTCGCCGCCGGTCCCGGTTCCTTTACGGGTCTCCGCATCGGCTCCGCGACCGTCAAGGGACTGGGCCTTGCGCTCGGCAAGCCCGTGATCGAAGTTCCGACGCTGGCCGGCCTCGCCTGGAATCTCTGGGGTGCCAAAGGACTGATCGCCCCGGTCATGGATGCGCGCCGCAGCCAGGTCTACAGCGGCCTCTACCGCTTTGAAAACGGCTCCTTTGTGACGGTCCGCGACCAGGCGGCCGTCTCCGTGGAGGACCTGGCGGATGAACTGAATGCCATGAACCCCGCCGACGGGATCATTTTCCTGGGCGACGGCGTGCAGGTATACAGGGAAACGCTGGACCGCCTGGTGACGGTCCCCCATCTCTATGCGCCGCCCCACAAAGCGCGGCAGCGCGCTTCTTCCGTCGGAGCCCTGGCCCGGCTTTTCTATGAGGAGGGCCGCGTCACGGACGCGGATGCACACGCCCCCGTCTATCTGCGGAAATCACAGGCGGAGCGCGAGCGCGAACAGCAGCTCCTCACGGGAGAGCAGGCGAGCGATCCCTTCTCCCGCGCCGCATCCGCACGGAGGATTTAAATGATCATACGAGAAATGACAATCGACGATATCCCCCGTGTGGCCGCCATGGAGGAAACAGATTCACAGACTCCCTGGAGCGAGACGGCTCTGCTCACCTATTTTATGAGAGACGACACAATCCTTATGGTAGCGGAGGACCGGGGCGTGCCCGCGGGCTTTGCCGGGCTGCTTCTCCTGACTCCCGAGTCGGAAGTCCTGGACATCACGGTCTCTCATGAAAACCGCCGGTGCGGATACGGCACCGCCCTCCTCCGGTCTCTTCTGGACGAGGCGCGGCGCCGCGGCATTACCATCACCTATCTCGAGGTGAGGGACGGCAACCTGCCGGCAAAAGGACTCTATGAAAAGCTCGGCTTCGAACCTTACGGGAGACGGGCAAACTATTATACAGGCCCCTGCGAGGACGCCATTGTAATGAGGTTATCTTTATGTTAGATGTCGCTTTGCTTGGAACCGGAGGCATGATGCCTCTGCCGAAGAGATGGCTGACTTCCTGCATGATGCGGTACAATGGAAGCAGTCTGCTCATAGACTGCGGGGAAGGCACGCAGATCGCCCTCCGGGAACTCGGCTGGTCCTGCAAGCCCCTCGACGCGATCCTGATCACGCATTTTCATGCCGATCATATCGCCGGGCTGCCGGGACTCCTGCTCACCATGGGCAATTCGGACCGGACGGAACCTGTCACGATCTACGGCCCGAAAGGAATCGGACGGATCCTGCAGGCAGTGCGCGTCATCGCGCCCGAGCTGCCGTTTGAGACACATTTTAAAGAAATTCAGGGAAACGAGAGCAGCTTCTCCGTCATCGGTCTCGATGTCACGGCATTCCGCGTCAACCACCGGGTTCCCTGCTACGCCTACGAGGTCAGCGTCAAGCGCGGAGGGCGCTTTGACGTGGAAAAGGCCCGCCGGAACAACATTCCCCTGAAGCTGTGGAGTCCCCTCCAGAAAGGGGCCGTGATCGAATACGAGGGCCGGACGCTGACGCCGGATCTCGTTCTGGGCCGCGCCCGCCGGGGGCTCAAGGTTGTGTACGCCACCGATACGAGGCCGACACCGGACATCACCCGGCACGCGATGGATGCCGACCTGCTGATCATAGAGGGCATGTACGGTGAGCACGACAAGGATGATAATGCGCGCCGCCACAAACACATGACCATGCCGGAAGCCGCCGCCATCGCGCGGGAGGCAAACCCCAAAGCCATGTGGTACACGCACTACAGCCCCTCTCTGGTCAGACCTGACGACTATCTGAAGGAAATGCAGGCGGTCTTCCCCCGGGCCGAGACCCCGCGGGACGGACACTTCACCTCCCTCTCATTTGACGACGAGGAGTAAACATACATGAACGGTAATACGGATATCCTTGCGATCGAGACTTCCTGCGACGAGACGGCGGCCGCCGTCGTCCGCAACGGCAGACAGGTTCTCTCGAATGTTATTTATACACAGATCAGCATGCATACGCTCTACGGGGGCGTCGTGCCGGAGCTGGCCTCCAGAAAGCACATCGAAAAGATCAATGCGGTCATCACGGGAGCGCTCGAAGAAGCGCACACGACGCTCGCCGATATCGACGCGGTGGCGGTCACCTACGGCCCGGGTCTCGTGGGAGCCCTTCTGGTAGGCACGGCGGAGGCGAAGGCCATCGCCTGGGCTGCCGGAAAACCGCTGATCGGCGTCAATCATATCGAAGGGCACATATCAGCCAACTACATTGAACATCCGGAACTGAAGCCGCCCTATCTGGGCCTCGTGGTTTCAGGCGGCCATACGCATCTGATTATCGTGCGCGACTGGGCGGAATTCGAGATCCTGGGCAGAACCGTGGATGACGCCGCCGGAGAAGCGTTTGACAAGGTCGCCCGCGCGATCGGACTCGGCTACCCGGGCGGGCCCAAGATCGATGCGGCCGCGAAGGAAGGAAATCCTCTGGCCGTCACGTTTCCGAGGGCCAGAGTCCACGGTTCCAAATACGACTTCAGCTTCAGCGGCATCAAAAGCGCGGTGCTCAATTATATTAACCACGCACAGATGACCGGACAGGCTGTCAATACGGCGGACCTGGCCGCATCCTTCCAGAAAGCCGTCGTGGATGTGCTCTGCGAACACACGGCAGAGGCCGCGGCAGAATACGGGATCCGGAATATCGCGATGGCCGGAGGCGTTTCCGCCAACAGCGCCCTCAGGGCAGCCATGCAGCGCACCTGTGAGACGAACGGACTGAATTTCTATGTGCCGTCTCCGGTTTACTGCACGGACAATGCGGCCATGATCGGCGTCGCGGCCTGGCATGAAATGCAGAGCGGCCGTGTATCCGGCTGGGATCTCAATGCGGTTCCGGGACTGCGTCTCGGAGAGAGATAAATGAATACGGGAAAGAAGAGGCAGAAAATATGACGACAGCCATTATTGTGGCGGCAGGGCGGGGCACCCGCATAGGCGGCTCCACGCCGAAACAGTTTCTTGAAGTGGGCGGCGAGCCCATGGTCATGAAAACCATGAGGGTTTTCGAAGAGAGCGACGTCATTGACGAGATCCTGCTCGTCACATCGGCAGAATATATGGACTACTGCAGGCAGAAAATCGTAAAGGGCGGGAAATTTCACAAAGTCAGGGATATCATCGAGGGCGGGGCTGAGCGCTACGACTCCGTCTACAATGCCCTGCTCGCCTGCGAGGGATCCGACTATGTCATGATCCACGACGCCGCGAGGCCGTATGTGACGGATGACATTCTGGAGCGCACGGACCGGGCCGTGAGAGTCTACTCGGCAGTGGCGGTCGGCGTGCCGTCCAAGGACACCGTCAAGATCGCCGACGAAAACGGATTCGCCATGGAGACGCCCGACCGAAGCCGTGTCTGGCTGATTCAGACGCCCCAGGCGTTTTCCTATGAACTGATCAGAAAAGCAAATGACATGCTGCGGGCGGAAGGCCGCATGGAAGGCATCACGGATGATGCCGGAATTGTGGAGGCCTCCGGTCTGGCAAAGGTGCGCCTCGTGGAAGGCGCCTATACCAATATCAAAATCACGACGGCCGAAGACCTGCCAAAGAAAAAATGGTGATGCCGCCTGTCCGCCCGGCATTTTTTACAGGCCGAGCTGCGGAATTCCGGCGAAGCCCTTCTCGAGGTCCTCATCCGACGGGATATAATCCGACATCTTTCCGCTGTTGAACGCTTCATATGCGGTCATATCAAAATAGCCCGTTCCGGTCAGACCGAAAATGATCGTCTTCTCTTCGCCCGTCTCTTTGCACCTGAGCGCCTCGTCGATCGCCGCGCGGATGGCGTGGCTTGATTCCGGGGCCGGAAGGATTCCTTCCGTGCGGGCAAACATTTCCGCCGCTTCAAAGACGGCTGTCTGTTCGACGGCTCTCGCCTCCATGAGCCCGTCCGCATAGAGCTGGCTCAGAACCGGACTCATGCCGTGGTAGCGGAGGCCTCCGGCGTGATTCGCGGAGGGGATAAAGCCGTGGCCGAGCGTGTACATCTTTGCCATCGGGCAGACTTTGCCGGTATCGCAGAAGTCATAGACATACCTTCCTCTCGTAAAGCTCGGGCAGGAAGCCGGTTCCACCGCAATAATGCGGTAATCCGCTTCCCCGCGGAGCTTCTCGCCCATAAACGGAGCGATCAGGCCGCCCAGGTTTGACCCGCCGCCGGCGCATCCGATAATCATATCCGGCTTAATACCATACTTGTCACAGGCCGCCTTCGTCTCGAGTCCGATAATGGACTGGTGCAGCAGCACCTGGTTCAGCACGGAGCCGAGCTCGTAGCGGTAGCCCGGCGTCGATGTCGCCACTTCCACGGCCTCCGAGATCGCGCAGCCAAGAGAGCCTGTCGTTCCCGGGAATTCCTCGTTGATTTTCCGTCCGACCGCGGTCTCCATGGAGGGGGAAGCCGTCACGGACGCGCCGTATGTCCGCATGACCTCGCGGCGGAACGGCTTCTGCTCATAAGACACCTTCACCATATAGACCTTGCAGTCAATTCCGAAAAATGCGCAGGCCATCGACAGGGCCGTTCCCCACTGGCCCGCTCCCGTCTCGGTCGTCACACCTTTCAGTCCCTGCTCCTTGGCGTAATACGCCTGGGCGATCGCGGAATTCAGCTTGTGGCTGCCGGAGGTATTATTTCCCTCGAACTTATAGAAAATATGGGCGGGCGTATCCAGCGCCTTCTCAAGAAACTCCGCGTGCGTGAGCGGAGACGGGCGGTACATTTTGTAGAAATCCTGAATCGGTTTGGGGATCTCGATATACTGCGTCTCATTGTCCAGCTCCTGTCTGATGAGCTCGTCGCAGAAAATCGGCTGCATGTCCTCAAACTTCAGCGGCTGAAGCGTGCCCGGATGAATGAGCGGCGCCGGCTTGTTTTTCATGTCGGCCCGGACATTATACCACCTGGTCGGAATCTCGTTTTCTTCCAGATAGATCTTGTAGGGAACTTCCATTTTACTCATATTGAACTCCTTTCCCGGCCGCCTGTCACTCGCTCTTGTACGGCATGAAAAGCGGCCTTTCTCATGCGCCTGGGGAATGGAGTCATTCTGCCCGGAGGGCTTTTTATTTTGCGGGAAATGCAGCGCATTTTCCACAAAATAAAAGACTCCGTCCCTTCCACTGGTTCTGTAGGGACAAGAGTCTTCCAAAGTCTCCTGCGGTGCCACCCATACTTGACGCATATGCGCCCTCTCATGCATACAGCGGACCTGCTCTTACAGACAGTACGGGAAGCCATCTGTTCAAAAGCATCCGGTTTATATGCCGGATATTGATCACGGAGATCCCTCTCCGGCTCACCTACTCATATTTCAGCTCGCCCTCAGAAGCCCATTCACGCTGTATTGCCTGCCGCCGTTCCACTGTCAGC
>CACXFM010000193.1 GCA_902766955.1 uncultured Lachnospiraceae bacterium
TCATCCCCTGTATTGTACTGCCAGGCGAAGGCCTTATCTGCCGCGTCATAACGACAGCACCGGAAGCTTTTTTGCTCGAGCAGATACGATGTGTGTTCCTCGCCGAAATCCATGCGCACATTCATAGCCCCGTCATATCTCGAGACAAGTATGCCGGTATGATCCGCAAATGACATCCAGGTCGTCAGATCCGTTCCCAGAAGGTCTGTTTCCCAAAGCATAACATCTGAAACAGTGTTGGCTTTCAGATCAAAAACGGACAAATGTGTTTCGGGCCGTTCCAGAGTCCCGGCGGTTCCCGTACTGGCAATATACCGGTTGTCCGGTGAGACGATACAGGCATATCCGATTACACATTGGCTGTTTCCTTCGAAAACATGGCTTTTTTCAATTTGGCCGGATACCGGGTCAAGCTCATCAATGACCGCTTTTTCATTCCCGTAGGAATATGAAATGCGGTAGATGTGCTTCTGATCCGATGAAAGAATTACTTTTTTGACAACATACTCCTGATCATCAAAGCTGCTGCTCCAGATGACGCCGCCGCTTTTGTATGACAGGTTTGTGATTTTGTCTTCGGAGCATACTAGAAAACTCTTCTGATCTTCGAGCAGATAGTTTTCCCATTCGTAATACAGCGCTTCTGAGATCTCATAATCTTGATCGCAGCAGGAGATCATTGAACAGTCTGCTGTATTCCAGACGCTCAGATTCTGATCCGTTACCGCAAACAGCCGGCTCCCGTCATCATTCATAAAACATTCCGAAAGATCCGCTCCGTTTCCTGCATTCATCATGCCGGTCGGAACCGGGAAAGATTCTCCTTCATTCGGTTGTACATACAGATTCAGACAGGCGATCAGGATACTTTTTAAATCAGAAATCCGATCTTCGTTTTCCCGGGACAGCTCCATGGAAGAGAGCGCCAGTTTCATGGCTTTCGAATAATCATTTGCATCGTACGCTTCCCTGGCCTGCTTTGCTATAACCTCCGACTGGCTCTCGATTTTCGCAGTCTGCTCCCTGACGATCTGTTCTGCCTGCCGTGCAATCTGATGATTCTTAACCGCGGCATAGCTGATAAATCCCAGCAGGACACACAGAGCCGCAGCTGCAAAAGCAGAAGCACGCTGCATTTTGTATATGCGGTTTCTCTGCTTGAGGGCATCAAACGTCGTTTCAAGAATCGGCGCGGCAATCTGCAGGCAAACATCACCTCTGATTTTCTTTAATATATCCGGCCCTTTTTCTGCTCTCGCATCTGCGGCAAACAGGTTTTTGGAAGAAAGCCCCTGTTTAACCAGTTCCTCCGGATAAACCTCGTCCGGCTCTCCCTCGGTGATCACGGCGAGCACGTGTGACTTGTCGTGATATTTAAGAAATGTTCTGATCTCTTCATTGACCCAGACGGACTGTCTGGTCTGCCCGGAACACAGCACAATCAGCCATTTGGAATTCTTCAGCGCCGTATTGATCCTCTCCCCAAAGTCCGAACAGGACGAAAACTCCCCTTCATCCAGAAAAACCCTGTTAATCTTTGGCTTTGCGCCGAAAGAATCCCTGTATCGTTCCAGGCTGTCCCGCAGCGTTTTCGCTTCTGCATTATCCTTTTCGCTGTGTTTATAACAGATAAATGCATCATAGTCCGTCGCGGAAAGCGGATCTGCATGAGGCGCAAGGAGAGTCAGCAGTTCTTCTACATCCTGAAGCATGGCATCGCAGGACTCATAGCGCATGACAGGATCGGGCTTCAGAGCATTTGCTATAATTCCCTGCATCTTTTCTGTCAGATGCCGCGGGCATCCGGTTTTCCTGACGGAAAAGGCGGGGATATATTTTTCGGCTTTGTTTCCTATAAGCTCCGTTGTTGTATATCTGTGTCCCGTCAGAAGCAGAAGAGCCAGAGAACCAATGCTGTAAATATCGGCTTGTTTCCCCAGACGCAGATGACCGTCATTTTTCTGAAGGATTTCGGGTGCAGTAAAGCCCTGTGTGGAGTAGAGTACTTTATCCGTTATCTCGGCACATCTGCCGTCGGCAAGAAGCGGTCTGGCCGAACCGAAATCGATCAGTGACACCATGCTGTCGTTTTTGTCGAGCACGCCCTTTATGAATACGTTGCCATCCTGCAGATCCAGATGCAGGAAACCGCTCTTATGGATCTCGCCCACAGCAAAGAGCACCTGCCGTATGACGTCAAAAGCCTCACGGACTGATAAATGCTTTTTATCCGCCAGCGATTGCTTCAGCGATACGCCTTTTCCAGAAAGAGACTCCATGACGGAGATCGTGTTTTCAGCATGGCGATAGGTTTTCCCATCGTCAAAGGACAGTTCCTCTTCGCGATATGCTTCCAATATGGGAATGGAACGAAAGGCATGAATATAGACTCTGCCGGACACCTGCGCTTCGTTCTCCTGCATTTCCTTTGCTTTTGCAAGATACGCCGCCGCCTCGGCATTGTTCTCTTCAGCGCATATTTCACCGTCCTCATTTCTGTGAAACACAAACCTGCCGGACTGCGGATAGCATTCCTTGACAGCATAAAGGATATGGCTTGCTCTGAATCCGTCATGATCAGGAAGCATGCGGACTGCGGGGTAGATGATACTGCCCCCGCCTTCACCGATCGGATCCCCTGAAATTCTGTAAATGATACCGCCTGACACTCTGATCAGAACGCCTGGTTTTAAGAAGCTGCGCATGTTCGGTCTCCATTAGTGCCTGTCACCTGATACCTCTGATTGAACGATACCCCCCTGTCGTGAATCCGTCAATTGTATTTCCTTTATTCCGTTTTCCAAGGATGGACGGTAACAAGGGACAGAATGCGCTGAATCATACCGGGATCCCGTTCCTGCTTATTTCGTCTGGTTCCCGTCTCTATGGCACGGATGATCTGCTCCGTTTCTTCAAAGGATATTTCCTTACATATATCAGCATGGCGGATATTATTTTTCCAGTCGGGGCAGAGGCTGAAATCGCCGGGAGCCTTTTTCCCGCTGATTGCCTCATACCAGCAGGCCATCATGAAATAGACTTCTGTATATATATCCACTTCATATGGTCCGCCGCGCAGACAGGCTCTTCTGTATTCCGGCGGGAAATGCGGATTATGCCATCCGTATGCACGCGGTTCATCCATTATACGAAAGGGTTTTGTCGGGATGTTCAAAGCTGCTGCCAGCGCCTAAACCAACTTGCTTTAAGCAGGCGGACACAGCGCTGTTCCTCCTTTCCAAAAACAGTCATTTTGCGATATACTGGTTCCACATAGGAAAATTCAACCACTGATCTTTCAATGTTAAGGAGAGAATATGCTGGATCTGTCAAGATATACAACTCCGCTTTCTTCCTGGAACGGTCTGTACCGTTACGCGCAGGATCATCCGCAGGTCTGTAAAGGGCAGCTCCCCGATTCGTTTTCAGAAGAAGACCTTTTGAAGGTGATGAAAAAACAGGCCCGGGAAGTGCTCTCTGAAAAGGAATATGACACGTTTCGAAAAGCAGTCGCGTCTCTCCGGAATGGCAGAGCTGTTTCAATAAAGAAAGAAAATCTCTACCGGCTCTTTTTTGTCCTTCAGCTTGAATCGGATACGGAAGCGCAGGACCTGCTCATGAATTATCTGCATCAGAGTGAGCTTTCTGCCCGTGCGCTCGATGATTTTATCATCATAGCCGCATTAAAAATGCAGCTGTCATGGAAAGAAACCTGCGGAATCCGCAGCAGGTATGCCGAACTCATCGCTTCACAGCCTATGGCCCCCGGAAATATCACGGAAGGCCAGACGGCCGAGGTCTATTATTCCATTATCAACGACAGTATCCGCACCGTCAGCGATTTGTGCGGATACCTTGACAACCCGGAAAACATTGCTTTCTTTGCCAAAACATGTAATACCCGGTATCTGGCCCTGTTTGACGATGTGCAGCTGGAAGTACTGTACAACGGCAGTCAGGAAGAGTTTATCCGGATATATGCAAACTATGGTTCTCTGGACCGTATAACGATCAAGGAGTATTATTATTCTCTCTTCGGTATATCTGCCGCAGGAGGACTCTCTGAAGAAGAAATCATGACCTTGAGCGGGGTATTCGAGAATACCTTTATGAGCTATGATAATTTCTGCCTCCTTGTTCAAAGAAAGCGGCCGGTCGATGTTTCATCCGGGACCTTCCTTTTAGGCCTGTTCAAAAAGTTACTGACGGAAGAGCAGGACGTCACGGAAGATTTCTATGCGGATTTTCTTAATCCTGAGGAATTCACGGAAATCATCAACGACATCCTGATCTATTTTGGTTTCCCGATCCTGAATCCTGATCAGGATCCCTTTGAGCGTTTGATCATGGACACATATGAGAATTGCCTCTCTGAACACGCCGACCTGTCAAATGCGGACTTTCAGCAGACCTTTATCCAAAGTCTGTGTGATAACTTAAAAGAGCTGGCTGCCATATGCCGGGAAAGCCGGTAATGCATCCTGAGAATCTTTGATGATCAGATTATAACCGATCAAAATCAGTCTGCCCGAATGAGTTTCCGGGACGGTTCTCTCTGCTCATTCTATCAGGTGAGGCTCTAAGATTTCTGAAGATAAAGAGTTGGCTTAAAGCCAAAAAAGAGAAGAATGTAAAGAGAAGGATCGAGGGTTAACCCAAGA
>CACXFM010000194.1 GCA_902766955.1 uncultured Lachnospiraceae bacterium
CTTGTTGGCGCAGATGGAAACGCCGATGCCGGTTCCGCAGATCAGGATACCGCGGTCATATTCGCCGGCAGCAACCGCTTCGGCGACCTTAAAAGCGACGTTGGCGTAGATTTCGTCTTCGCTTCCGAAATCCGTTACATCTCCGAGTTTCTGAGCGGTGATGAATTTGATCAGATCTTCTTTTGCCTGCTGGGCATTGGGATCACAGCCGATGGCGATTTTCATTGTGCATACCTCCAGTAAAAAGTTTGGAAAGACGCGTCTGTCCGGTTCCGGATATCAGACATGATAACAGAAAACTTCCATCAGGGCGACATTTGTCAGAGTGTTGACAAATGTCACGCCGGTGGTATACTTACTACAAATGTAATTATACATTGCATTTGACAAGGGCGCAATAAATATGAAAAAAAACACTTATCTGAAAATAGCCTACTGGTATTATACCCTGGGGCTGACGCAGGATGAGATCGCAAAGCGCCTCTCCTTGTCCAGACAGAAGGTGAACCAGATCATCAATTCCCTGGTGGATTTTGGAATCGTGACGATTTCCGTCAACGGCTATGAGAGGGAATTCAGTGAGCTGGAGCGTTCTCTCGAGAGTGAATACGGCCTCTACGAGGCGATTATCGTAGATGATTTTGAAGATCCGGACAACGCGGTCCGCAGAGTCGGCGCAGTGGCAGCCCAGTATATGAATGAGGCCGTTACAAAGGGAATGAATATCGGCGTCTCCTGGGGCTCCACGCTGGCGGATATGGCCCGGGAGATGGTCTACCACAAGAAGAACGGCTGCTGCGTGGTGCCGCTGATGGGTGCCCAGAACATGGGCCATCACATGGAAAAGACAGATGAAATCTGCAGGCTGATCGCCAACAAGCTGGACTGCTCTTCCTACATGCTGTATGCACCGGTGCTGGTCAGCCATGTGGAGACCAAGAAGTGGCTGATGAAAGAAAAGACCGTCCAGGATTCCTATGAAAGGATGAGGAAATGCGATATCGCATTCCTCGGAATCGGCGAGCTGACGGAGCAGGCCACCATGTGTACCAGGGGGATTCTCACCAAGGAAGAAGTGAAAAAACTGCGGAACGACGGATTTGTGGGAGATCTGTGCATGAATCCCGTGCGCCCGGACGGAAGCTGGAGTGACTGTTTTCTGCAGGAACGCCTGATCAATGCGGATATCGAGACCCTGAAGGGGATTCAGAACACGGTGGCCGTGGTATCGGGAATCAGGAAAACCGAGGCCATCCGGGCCTGTCTGAGGACCGGATGTATCAATACGCTGATCATTGACGAGAGTACGGCCAGACACGTGATGGAGATTCATGAGGAGGGGAATGATGCGCTATCTGGTGGGAATTGATGCGGGAACATCCAACGTGAAGGCGGTTCTCTTTGACGAGCACGGCAGGGAATGCGATGCCGCCTCCAGAGAAAGTACGACATTCCGCACGAGCGGAAACTGCGTGGAACAGGATATGCTTGCAGTCTGGCACAATGTCAGGGACTGTATCCGGGAAATCGCCGGAAGAAATGAAGCGATCTGTTCCTCCATAGCCGGAATCGGCGTGACAGGCCAGGGCGAAGGCTTCTGGGCCATCGACAGGGACGGCAGTCCGGTGGGCAATGCCATGCTCTGGCAGGACGGCCGGGCCGTGGAGGTCGTGGAGCGCATTACGAAGACATATCCGGAGATCGGCAGACAGTATCACACGACGACGGGGACCATGCCTCTCACCGGCAATCAGATGATTCTCGCCAAGTGGATGCAGATGGAGCGGCCTGAGCAGCTGGACCGGGTATACAAGGTCTTTTTCTGCAAGGACTGGATCCGCTACTGTCTGACGGGAGAGATTTCCGCCGATCTGACGGACAGCATGACATCTCTTCTTGATGCAAATACATATAAGCGGGCCGACGAGCTCATGAAGGTTCTAGGTCTGACCGCCTACAGGGATATTTTCCCGGAGCCCGTGCGCTCTGATTCCGTGGCGGGACATCTGACGGAGGCCGTGGCTTCCGAAGTGGGACTTCCCGCCGGCCTGCCGGTGATCGCCGGCGCTCTGGATACATCCGCCACCATGATCGGGCTGGGGGCCATCCATCCGGGGAGTACCTGCGTGATTCTGGGCACGACCTGCGCCTGCGAGGTTATTTTCAATAAAGAAGACTGTGCGTTCGGAGAGGGATCGACCCGTTTCGAGAAGCATCCGATCGGCGATCTCTTCGTGAATCTGCAGCCGACCAATAACGGCACCCCCAATATTGACTGGCTGCTGGAAAATATCTCCCTCACGAAGAATTTTAATGAAATTGATGCGATCATGGATCAGGTGCCCGTCGGATGCGGCGGCGTCGTGTATCTGCCCTATATAGGACTTTCCGGAGAGCGGGCGCCCTTCTACCATCCGTATGCCCGCGCGGAATTCTTCGGGATCAGCCGCGTGACGACGAGAAACGAACTGATCCGGGCTGTCTACGAGGGAATCAGCCTCTCTATCAGGGACTGTCTGGAGGAGATCCGGAACAAGAGTACGGTTTATCTTGCGGGCGGCGGCGCGAAGAGCCCGGTGTGGGCCCAGATGATTGCGGACGTGCTGAATCTGCCGATCAAGATTCCGTCCGGGGAGGAGCAGGGCGCCAAGGGCGCTGCCATGATGGCCGGCTTGAGCTGCGGCATTTACCGCGACTATGAGGAGGCGGTGGAGAAGGCCTGTTCCTTCCGCTGCGAGTACCAGCCGGATCCGGTGCGGGCGGCCAAGTATGACCTGCTTTACGGCCTGTTCCGGACTTTGAGAGAGCATAATCAGGATGTCTGGACACTTCGGCATCAGATTAATAAACAGATGAAAGCAATGGAC
>CACXFM010000195.1 GCA_902766955.1 uncultured Lachnospiraceae bacterium
GAAAGCACGCAGATGCTGACGCCCAATATTTGAAGGAGTTTTAACGATGGATAAAAATGAAACTATGATGCAGTATTTTGAGTGGTATCTTCCGGATGACGGCCTGTGGTGGAAGCGCTGCGCCGCCAAGGCGGAAGATCTGCACGATCTGGGAATCACCCAGGTCTGGCTTCCGCCTGCCTACAAGGGACAGTCCAGCGCGGACGTCGGCTACGGAGTTTATGATATGTACGACCTCGGGGAATTTGATCAGAAAGGTACGGTCCGCACTAAGTACGGCACGAAGAAGGAATACCTCGAGGCAATCCGGGCATTTCATGAATCGGGGATCAAAGTGTTTGCGGATATCGTTCTCAATCACCGGATGGGAGGCGATGAGGACGAGGAAGTCGAGGCGGTGACGGTCGATTCATCGGACCGCATGCGGGAGGTCGAGGGGCCCCACCGGATCCGTGTGAAGTCGCGGTTTACATTTCCCGGCAGAAAAGGGAAATACAGCCAGTTTATCTGGGATCACACGCATTTCTCGGGGACGGATCGTAATGAGGAGTCCTCTGACACGGACAAGATCTATCTCTTCAAAGGAAAGCAGTGGCAGCAGGACACGGATTCAGAGAACGGAAACTTTGACTATCTGATGGGCATGAATCTCGACCATCAGAATCCGGAGGTGCTGCAGGAAATCAAAAGATGGTGTAAGTGGTACAACAAGATCACGGGGATCGACGGGGTCCGGCTGGATGCGGTCAAGCATATCAGCGCGGCATTTTATAAAGATGTTCTGCAGGATATCCGGAAGGAAACCGGCGAGAAGTATCCGGCTGTCGGTGAATACTGGCACGGGGATGTCAACAGACTGACTGCCTATCTGGATCAGGTGGGCAATGAGATGTCGCTCTTTGACGTGCCGCTGCATTACAATTTTTATAATGCATCCGTGAACAGCCTGAACGGCGGTTACTCCATGCGCAGTATTTTTGACAATACCCTGGTCTCTCAGAGGCCGGACAACGCGACGACCTTCGTAGATAACCACGACACCGAGGAAGGGCAGGCCCTGCAGTCCTTTGTGGAAGAATGGTTTAAGCCCATTGCCTATGCGATCATCATGCTGCGGAAGGAAGGCACACCGTGTGTCTTCTATACGGATTATTACGGGAACCCGGCGCGGGGGATTCCGATGGTGCCGAATCTCGGCAAGCTGATCAAACTGAGAGCCCGGTATGCCTACGGCGAACAGGTCGATTATTTCGACGACGACCACGTGGTCGGCTGGGTGAGAAGAGGAGACAAAAAACATCCGCATTCCGGTCTGGCGGTGGTTCTGTCGAACGGCGCGGGCGGAACAAAGCGGATGGAAATGGGGAAAGAGTACGCGGGAGTCGAATTCTACGACGCGCTCGGCAACTGCCCGGAATCCGTCACCGTCGATGAAAACGGATTCGGGGAATTCCGCACGGAAGGCGGAAATGTATCGGTCTGGACGACATACAAGGCATTTGAAAATATAGTGGTAAATGAGTGATTTCGGTACCAGGTACCTTTACAGAAGTATTAAGGCTGTCATAAATTCGTAAAGGTACCTGGTACCTCTTTCCATATTGTTTCTTGAATGATACAATCTTTTAAAGCGTTACTGCGTCAATGCACGAAGTATGAAAGGAGACCATCCAGATGAGCAGGGACATGTTTGCCAATGAGAATCATCTGAACGTCGACGAAATGCATCAGCATTTCCTGCGGGTCGTTTACCAGGTCAACAATATTGCCTGTCTGTTCCAGCAAAATGAGGATGACAGCATGTCGGCAATTTTTGTGACGCCGGCTTTTTCTGAAATGATGGAGTATTCCTCTCAGGATGAAGCGCTGAAAAGCATGGATGGCGACAACCTGTTTGCGAATACATGGGAGGAGGACCGGCAGATCGTCCGAGATATGCTGAAGAACCGGGTGGGCCCGGACGGGATGCAGGACCTCACGGTCCGTCGGATCACCGGCAAGGGGAATATTATCTGGTGTAAGATCCACTATGCCTTTATTGATGACTACGACAGGCATTATATTTATTGTACTTATGCGGATTTCACCAAGCTGAAGCGATACGAGGAGCAGCTGCAGAGCGTCTACAGCAGTCTCGGCGAAAGCTTCCACCAGACCGATGACGATACACTTGCCCGCGTCCGAGCCAATCTCACCACGAATCTTGTGGAGGAGGCCAACGGCGCGTCGAGCTACGTGACCAGTGAAGAGGATATGTCTTTCTCGGGGGCGCTGCAGGAGAGGGCGTCTTATTTCCCGATTGCGGAAGAGAGACAGATTTTCCTGGATACGTTTAATGCGGACGCACTGACCGGGGCTTATATGGACGGCACCGTTTCGGTCAGCAAGGTGCTCTATTCCCGCCTGCCAAATAACGCCGTCTTCTATGTAAAGATCACGGCGAATGTGACCCGTCATCCCCTGACAGGCGATTTTGTCGTCTTCATTACGGAGGAATCGAACAATCCGGAAAAGCTTGCCTCCACCATCAACGGAAAGATCCTGGCCAAGCAGTTCGATCTGGTTGCATATATCGCCCGCGACATCTATGATGTGGCCATCGGCGATGCGAGCATGATCGAACACGGCAACATTTTCCCCAAGGTCAAGCACGGCTCCTACCGGGAGTATCTGGAGTCGCAGATCATTCCCGCACTGCCCAAAGATGATGCTTACCGCCAGCGGATCCGGGAAGCCATGGATCTGAAGACCGTCTTCGAGATGTTCGAAATCAGGGAGCCTTATTCCGTTGATATTGAAGTGGACATGGAGGACGGACATTTCTATAAGCGGTTTGACTTTTATTCCGTCGATCCGGAATCTGAATACTGCATCGTCCTGAAAACCGACACCACCGCGGTGCGCCTGGAGCAGCTGGAGCAGGAGGAACGCAAGCGCGAGCTGGAATACAGCCGGCAGGAGCTTGCGGATACCGACGGCATCATGGCGGACGCCGGCTTCGGTATGTGGCATATGACGCTTGAGGAGGGCAAGGCGTCGAGACTGCGCGCAAATGCCAAAATGAAGGAACTCCTCGGAATCGCCGGACAGGACCTGACGGAAGAAGAAATCTATGACGCCTGGTATTCTCACGTTCCCGAAACGGAGAGAGCGGGCGTGATGAAGCGGATCGAAGAAATGCTCTCAGGCAAACTTTCGGAGTGCATCAATCTCTGGATTCACCCGGACGGACATGAAATGTATACTCGTTTCGGCGGCGTTGTGGCAGCCGATGAAAACGGGAAGCAGTCTCTCCGCGGTTATTACAGCGACGTCACCGAGTCCGTCCGTGAGGACCGGGCTCAGCGAGATGCGCTGGCAGACGCGCTCGTGGCCGCGGAGCACGCGAACAAGGCGAAAACCACCTTCCTCAACAATATGTCGCATGACATCCGGACGCCGATGAATGCCATTGTCGGCTTTACGGCTCTGGCGACATCGCATATTGATGATAAGGAACTGGTGCAGGACTATCTGAGCAAGATCTCCGTATCCAGCCAGCATCTGCTGTCTTTGATTAATGACGTGCTGGACATGAGCCGCATTGAGAGCGGCAAAATGACACTGGAAGAAGTGGAGGTTCATCTGCCGGATCTGATTCACGACCTGCGGACCATCATTCATGCCAATGTGGCCGCCAAACAGCTGGATCTGTTTATTGATACACAGGATGTGATCAATGAAGACATTATTATGGATAAGCTTCGCTTAAACCAGGTCTTCCTGAATATCCTGTCCAACGCGATCAAGTTCACGCCGAACGGCGGCAGTATCAAATTCTTCGTGATTGAAAAGCCGTCCCCGATCCCGGGACATGCGGTCTTTGAATTCCGCATCAAAGATACGGGTATCGGAATGAGCAGGGAATTCCAGAAAACGATCTTTGAAGC
>CACXFM010000196.1 GCA_902766955.1 uncultured Lachnospiraceae bacterium
CCCATGATCTCAACGATCGTGACCTGTCCGTGTGTATTTCTCATTGACCAGCCGTCGCGGATGATTTCCTTGACAGATGTGCCGATATACTTGGCTGCGGAGCCGTATCCCGGTGTGTGGTCGGTCAGCGCGAGGTCATTGTCAATCGTCTTCGGGCATCCGACGAAGCGGATCTCGGAGCCGGTAATAATCGCATAGTCGGACAGCTTCTTGATCGTGTCCATGGAATCATTGCCGCCGATGTAGATGAAGCAGTCGATCTCAAGCTCGGTCAGGATCTGGAAAATCTTCTCATAGAGAGCCTGATCCTTGTGAATATCCGGCAGCTTATATCTGCAGGATCCGAGATAAGAAGCCGGAGTTCTCTTCAGGAGCTCGGAGTCAAGGCCGTTCGTAATGTGCTCGGACAGATCCACATATCTGCCTTCCATCAGGCCCTGTACGCCGTGAAGCATGCCGTAGACTTTCTTGTATCCGCGGTCGATCGCTGTTCTGTACACGCCTGCCAGTGAAGAATTAATCGCTGCTGTAGGTCCGCCGGACTGACCGACAATGACATTTCTTTTTTCTGCATGAAGCATAAGTATTTACCTCCTTAAAGAGAACAAATCCGGATATGGCAGTCCATCGTGCCATCAACGTCTAATTCTACATGAAAGCGCCTCTGTTTTCAAGGCATAATGAATGGACTGCCTGTTAATAATTTATTGCTGGCCCATCGGCTTTCCGCAGTTGGGGCAGAACTTGGGTGCCTTGTCCGCGTCATATTCACTGCCGCAGTTTGCACAGAACACCTTTGCCGCTTCGGCCGGCTTCGGCTGTCCGCAGTTTGTGCAGAACTTTCCGCTGTTCGGAGACCCGCATGCGGCGCATGTCCAGCCGTCTGCCGGAGCCTGGGCCTGCATCATCTGCGGAGCCGCCTGCTGGGGCTGCTGTCCCTGCTGCATGAGATTCGCAATGTTGGTGCCGCCTGCCATGCCGTTCATCATGCCGAGGCCCGCGAATCCCGCGACCGCGCCGTTGGCATTGGCGCCGGCTGCCTGCATGGCCTGCGTCTGTCCCATGCCCATATAGGCGCCGAGCATGGAGGGATCCGTATAGCCTCTGGTCTCCTGGAACTTCTCGATCTTGGCCTTGGAGTTCTCGTCGGCATCCATCATGCCGATGGCGATCTTGAAGATGGAGATGCCTCTCGCTTCCGACCAGGACTTGTCAAGGATCTCGTTGACTTCCTCGGTGAGCTGGGCTTCATGCACCGCGATATCCGTATACGGGATATGCAGCTTGGAGAGCTGTCCGACACCCTGGCGGATAGCGGCAATCGCCTCCGTCTTGATCTGGGGTTCAATATCCTCCTTGCGGATGAGGCCGTCTCCGTCCGAACCCGTCTTCTGGGCGCCGATGGCCTGGAAGAACTTGGCGGGATCAGAGATATGGATGGAATACATGCCGTTGCCCATCAGGGTCGTCGCGATGTGCCAGATCGGGCGTCCCGTCTGGATATCGGCTTCCCAGTGATCGAACACGATATTGCCGGAGCCCCACTTAAAGCCCTGAATCTCTCCGAGATTAATATAGTACACTCTCTGTGTATTGGTTCTGGAACCGCCCGCCAGGAACTGTCCGCCGATAGAAGAAAGCAGCGCCTTCAGTCCCTTGTTGTCACCGGTCATGAGAGACGGCGCCGTGGACGCATCGTACTGATATCTGCCCGGTTCCGCACAGAACTCCACGATCTGTCCGTTTTCGACAAGGATCATGCACTGATTGGTCTGAACATCGATGCCGGATCCCGATGTGATGATATTCTGGTCTCCGCCCTTGTTCTTGGATCCCTTGCTGCTGATCTTCTCGCCTCTCTTCATGAGGACGCCGCCGGACATGTCTCCGCTCTCGAAATAATCGACCCACATGCTCTCGCCCGTGGTATTAATCGCGTTGCCGAGTGCTCCCAGTGTCTGTGCCGCAATTTTAATCAGTCCCATTCTTTTTCTCCTTTCAGATATTCCTTCACAAAATATAGTTTCTATAAAACAAACACATAATCAGGCTGCCAAAAGTTAATGACGGATTGTTCCGCGCTGAAATCAGCAAATCAGAATTTTCCGCCGCCTCCGCTGAAAGAGCCTCCGCCTGACGAAAAACCGCCGGATGAGATACCGCCGCTGAAGCCTCCTCCGCCGCCTCCGCCCGAGCCTTTGGAGATGCGGTGGCGGGTCATGACGGTTCCCAGATAATGCTCCGCATGGTTCTTCCTCTTGTACTGGTTGACCCTGATTTCCGGCGTGTTCCTCACGGAGGGCTGGGAAGAACGGTGGTTATAGACAAAGAGCAGAATTCCGATAAACGATATCCCGGCGCTGATCAGAAGAGACATCGGCGTCGGCACGGCGGCCGCAAGAGGATTATCGACACGGCTGACCTTGTCCATGAAAACACCGGCCACGCTGTCATAATCGCCTTCTTTTGCATAGGGCAGGCAGGCGTCATAGACGATCTGGGACAGTTTCACATATTTCTGCTTTGCGAACCTGCCGCCTCCCGCCGTCCACATCACCCGGTTGTTGAGATCGATCAGGAAACAGAACGCGTCTTCCCTGAACGGGTTGTCGATCAGGAACTGACGGCAGTATTTCTGCGACGTCTCCGATCCGTAGTCCGCGTCCTCCGGCACATCCGAAGATGTCAGGATAACCACGTCGCATTTCAGTCTTTCCTGCTGCTCCGCGATCTTTTCCCGCAGGGATGATTTCACATTCTCCGAGAGAATGCCGGCATAGTCAAACACTCTCTCCGCCCTGTCCGTGATTCTGGGGATCCGGAAACGCACGCCCGTATTGGAAACATAGACGTCGTCGCCGTCGTTGTTCTCCTCATATGCGGACCGGCTTACTTCCGCGTCATCCACGGAATCGAACGCATACACCGCAGATGACAGAATGCCAAGCACAGCCGCAAACATCGCCAGTATGATAGGCAGCCGCCTCATCACATCACCCCCGTAAGCCGCAGAATCAGCATCACGATCTGCGAAATGATAAACAGAACGGCCCCGACTTCCACAATCCGCACGGGATCCTGCGGGATGGTGCCCATCATCTTCCCCGTCTGTCCGTTCATGCCGAACACATAGTTTTTCCCTTTGTATTCCGTATACATCATCCAGACCGGGATCATGATCTGCTCGACCGTCTGATTGCTCCACTCAAAATTCTCGCTTTTTATGGCCGACGTCGTATAGCTGGCGAAATTCTTCATCATCTCCGCGTTCAGCGCCGATTTGGCCCGCTCCTTGGCTCTCGGCTCGTTGGCCGCCGCGTTCTCGTCCCACTGCTGAGTGTAGAAGCCGGACAGATACGCGGGATTGAAGGGCACAAGCTTGCTGAAGTCAAAGGGTTCGATGGAGTCCATCATGAGATTGTCCATCTCTTTCATGGCGTCCGCGGGAATCCTGTAGAAATAACCCGACGCCTCTTCATGCAGGTCATACCGGGACGTCTCCGTCACCTGGTCGTGACCGGACACATAGGTGCGGACTCTCGTCGCCATCACGTCCATCGATGCTTCACCGTTGAAGGAGTAAAGCCAGTAGGGGATGTACATGCCCTTGATTTTCTGGATCTGCGCGGACGTGGTAAAGAGACGCGGCGTCAGAAATGACTCTCTGCACAGCTTCTTATATGCAGCCTCCACTTCGGAGCGGTCCTTCTCGAACGGAAGAACATAATCGGGGTGGAAATCGCCCTTGATATTGCCGGTCATGGTAATGGCCCTGTTGCAGTAGACGCAGGTGGTGGCGACGGTTTTCTTCGAAGTGATAACTTCGGCGCCGCAGTGCGGACACTTGTAAACCACCAGGTCATCGAGGGAGACGGATTCGTCCGAAGCCTTGAGATCAGAGGGTTCATCCGGTTCCCCTTCCGGCTGCGGAATCATCTCATCCGGAGAAGCGCTCCCGTCAGAGGGCATATCATACTCTGATGGATCAAACGAAGACCCGCAGTACTCACAGTGAAGCTTTCCGCTCTTCGGATCAAAGAAGAGCTCCGCTCCGCAGGTTTTGCAATTATATTTCTTTGCCATGGAATACCTCAGAGTGCTTACTGATTAAACATCTTCAGAATCAATATATCACACCCGCAGGATCTCTTTCAAGGACAGAACAAAGTCCGCATTCCCGCATAAAAAAAGAAGTGTCCGGCCTGCTCTCTTTACGAAAGCGGGTCAGACACCCGTTCACATATCAAAATGTAAATTTATCTCTGAAATAGTCCCTGAGACCGCTGATGGGCACTCTCACCTGCGCCATCGAGTCGCGGTCGCGGACGGTCACGGCGCCGTCAGTTTCCGAATCGAAATCGTAGGTCACGCAGAACGGCGTGCCGATCTCGTCTTCTCTTCTGTAGCGCTTTCCGATCGC
>CACXFM010000197.1 GCA_902766955.1 uncultured Lachnospiraceae bacterium
AGATGGAGCTCCTCGCCGGGATGCGGCGCGGATTCCCTCTCTTCACCCTCCGCGTTCACGATTTTCTTCACTTCCGCGGGGATATCGCGGCCGTCCGGTTTCATGATCTCAATCACGTCCCCTTTACAGAATTTATTCTTCTGCATGACCACGGGGCGTCCCTCCTCATCGAGGCAGTCCACGGTGCCGAGATATGTATATTTCTTAATATACGTATTGCTGTCATAAATCAGGTCATCCCGGCCCGGTTTCCCATAGAAGAAACCGGTCGTGAAACGCCTGTAAGTGCAGTCCGAGATCTGCTCGCGGTACACATCCAGCTTCTGCGCATAAAGTTCCGGACTGCGCTCGAAATCGTCCATCGCCATGCGGTAAGTGCGGGCGCAGACTGCCACGTACAGTGCCGTCTTCATGCGGCCCTCCACTTTAAAGCTGTCGATGCCCGCCGCATACAGATCAGGCAGATGATCGATCATACAGAGGTCCCGCGAGTTGAAAATATAGGTCCCCCTCTCGTTTTCCTCCACCGGCATATATTCACCGGGGCGCGTCTCCTCCACCACCGCATATTTCCAGCGGCATGGGTGGGTGCAGGCGCCTTTGTTTGCATCTCTGCCTGCCAGGTAGCTGCTCAGAAGGCATCTGCCGGAGTATGAGATGCACATCGCCCCATGTACAAAGACCTCCAGTTCCAGCGATTCCGGTATGTTTGCGCGAAGGCCCCTGATCTCCTCAAGCGACAGTTCTCTGGCCGTGACGATTCTGGAAGCCCCGAGAGAATGCCAGAATCTGCAGCTCTCGTAATTTGTCGTATTGGCCTGTGTGCTGATGTGAATCTCTATGTCCGGACAATACTTCCGCGCGAGCACAAACATTCCGGGATCGGCCACAAGAACCGCATCGGGCTTCAGCTCCCCAAGCTCCCCGAAGTATCGTTCGGCCTGCGGGAGATCATCATTATGTGCGAAGATGTTGGCCGTCACGTACACTTTCTTTCCGCGCGCATGGGCGAAAGCGATTCCTTCCCGCATCTCGTCCGCCGTGAAATTTCTCGCCTTGGCCCGGAGGCTCATGGTTTCTCCGCCGATATAGACGGCATCCGCGCCGTACAGGACGGCTGTTTTCAGAACGGGCAGAGAGCCGGCGGGAATCAGAAGTTCTGCCTTTCGTCTGTTTTCCGTCATTCGTCCTTTCCTCCCTCTTCTCTCTTATACCGGACGGTTCCCCGTCTTCTTCACCGACACGGAGAGCCCGTCGCCGAGCGGCAGCACGGCCGTCTCAAGATCCGGATGGACCGATACGGCGCGTATAAATTCGCGGATTCTTCTGTGAATCGTCCTGTTTCTCCTGTCCACGGCATATCTGGAATCCAGTATTTCGCCCTCCTGCAGCACATTGTCCGCCAGCAGGATCCCGCCGGGCGCCAGCAGTCTCAGCACATCCGGCAGATACGCGATATACTGTCCCTTCGCGGCGTCAAGAAAAATCAGGTCAAACGGCCCCTTAAGCCCCGGGAGAACCTGCTCCGCGTCACCCTCGATCAGCCGGATCCGGTCCGACATGCCCGCTTTCTCGAAGTTTTTCCGCGCGGTACGGATCCGCTCCCCGTTGTTTTCAATCGTCACGACAGACGCCCCGGAACAGCTGCAGATGTAAACAGCAGAAAAGCCGACGGCAGTCCCCACTTCCAGCACTGTCTCCGGCTTTTTCGCGGCCAGTATCACCCTCAGAAGATCCTGCGTACTGCGGCGGATCACAGGCACGTGGTCCGCCGCTGCCGTTTTCCTGATCTCTTCCGGCACGCCTCCGGGGATACAGCCCGCCGCTTCCATAAAAACGCGGAATCTCTCATCATCCGAAATCATCTCTCACCTGTCACCCCGCGAAGAGTCCCGGGATCCGTATATCAACCGAGGTCGCGATCCTGCTCGTCAGATCTTTCAGAATGTGGATCATTTCCTCTTCCGCCTCCAGAAATGCATTCACTTCCGGATATTTTTCCAGATCCTTAAATTCTCTGCCCAGTTCCTCGGAATTCTCAAGCAGATCTTCCGAGGTGGACGCATGATAGACTTCTATTGTCTTTTTTCGCAGTTCCATGATGCGGTCAAGCAGCCCGGGATACTCTTCCAGAGTTTCCATACAGGAGCAGTAATTTCTGTACTGGGCACTGTTCCTGATCACGTCAATCAGTTCCTCTGCACTTTTCTGTATTTCTTTGTCCATTCTTCTTTCCTGTCGTCTTTCGTCATTCAATCGCGGTCTCCGGCCGAATCGGAAACGCGGGACCGCCTTCAGGGCGACGCTTCCATGATGATAGGAAGGATCATCGGCCTTCTCTGCGTGCGCTTCCAGACAAAATCACTCAGTCTGTCCTTGAGCTCCGCCTTGATCTTTGACCAGTCCGATATGTCGCGCTCAAGACATCTTTCCACGGCTTCCGTGGCATTCTGTGACAGCTCCTCCATGAGATCCTCTGATTCTCTCACATAGACGAAGCCGCGCGATACGATATCCGGCCCGGCCAGAAGTCTGTTTGTCCCCGCCTCCAGCGTCATGACGGCGATGATGATGCCGTCTTCCGCGAGATGCTGCCGGTCCCGTATCACGATATTGCCGACGTCGCCGACACCGAGACCGTCAACCAGGATGCCGCCGGTCTGCACCTTGCCGATGATTCTGGCGCTCTCGCTGCTGATTTCCAGCACGTCGCCGGTATGCAGCACCCAGATTTTCTCTTTGGGTATCCCGAGGCTCTCCGCCAGCTGGGCCTGCGCCATGAGATGCCTGCGCTCTCCGTGGACCGGGATCGCATATTCGGGCTTGACGAGCGCATAGATGAGCTTGATGTCTTCCTGGCAGGCATGGCCCGATACGTGCGTGTCCTCGAAAATCACTTTTGCGCCGATTTCGGACAGCTCGTTGATGACGTTGGAAACCGCCTTCTCATTGCCGGGTATGGGATGCGACGAAAAGACGATCACATCGCCCGGTATGATTTTGATCTTTTTATGAATGTTGGCCGCCATTCGCGACAGTGCCGCCATGGATTCTCCCTGGCTCCCCGTCGTCACGAGAACCGTCTTCTCCGGCGGATAATTCTGCAGCTGGTCGAGCTCCACAAGCGTGTGGGCGGAATCGTCCACATAGCCCAGTTCGACGGCGGAGCCGATGACATTGACCATGGAGCGCCCCTCCAGACAGACCTTCCTGCCGTATTTGGCCGCGGAATTGATGATCTGCTGGACGCGGTCCACGTTGGATGCAAATGTCGCGATGATCAGCCTCCTGGACTGATGTTCAGCAAAGATGCGGTCAAAGGCAGCCCCCACCGTCTTCTCCGACATCGTAAAGCCGGGTCTCTCGGCATTGGTGCTGTCGCACATGAGGGCCAGCACGCCTTTTCTGCCGATTTCGGCAAACCGCTGCAGATCGATGGCATCGCCGAAGACGGGGGTATAGTCCACCTTGAAATCTCCGGTATGAACCACGATGCCGGCCGGCGAATAAATGGCCAGTGCACAGGCGTCCTGAATACTGTGGTTGGTCTTGATAAACTCGATCCGGAACTCTCCCAGATTGACGGACTGCCCGTAGTGGACGGTCTTTCTCCTGACGGTCTGAAGCAGCCCGTGCTCCTCCAGCTTCTTTTCAATCAGCGTCATCGTGAGCCGCGTCGAATAGACCGGCACATTCAGCTTCTTCATGACATAGGGGATGGCACCGATATGGTCCTCGTGACCGTGCGTGATCACAAACCCTTTGACCTTCGAATAATTCTCCGTCAGATACGTCACATCCGGGATCACGAAATCGATTCCCAGCATGTCATCCTCCGGAAAGGCAAGCCCACAGTCTACGACGACAATGCTGTCCCCGTATTCGAACGCAGTCATATTCATCCCGATCTGCTCCAGTCCGCCGAGCGGGATGATCTTCAGCTTATCAGTATGAAGTTTGTTGTTCAATCAAATCCTCCTTGTCTCTTATGTTGTCCTCCCCCGCCGGTGCTTCCGTCACATCGTGAGGTCGGTATCTTCCAGCATTTCTCCGAACAGTTTCATGAGGGCGCGCAGTTCCTCTTCATCCTCGACGGGGACATACTCCGCTTCCTCAGAATCCTCTCCGGATATATCTTTTAAAATGAGGGCATTCGCGTCTCCCTCCGGCCTGTCCGAGACCAGAAGGTAATCCGTTCCGCCTACCCGCGTCTGCTCCTCAACATAAAATTCAGCTTCATTGCCGTGATCATCTGTAAAGTTTACTGTTCTCATCGTTATTCAGCCAGTCCTCAAGTATCACGGACGCCGCGACGCGGTCGACATGGTCCGCGAAATCCTCTCTCCGGATCCCGTTCGCGAGCATGATCTCTTCCGCTTCCACGGTCGTCAGTCTCTCATCGCACAGATAAACCGGAAGACCGGTCCGTCTCTCCAGCGAGGCCTTAAAGGCCTCTGTCTTCCGCGCGCGTTCCCCCGCCGATCCGTTCATATGCAGCGGATACCCGAGCACGATCGCACGGACTCCGTATTCCTTCACAAGCTCCTCGATTCTCCGGAGCGTTCCGCGCAGGTGGCTCTCGTCACTGCGCCTTATGATTTCCAGTCCGTGAGCGCACAAACCCATCGGGTCAGTGACCGCCACTCCGACCGTTCTTGACCCGAAATCCAGTCCCAGCACCCTCATGAAGACTCAGTTATCCTGCCAGGATTTATTCCTGACATACTCCCGGAGCAGTTCCTCGACAAGCTCGTCGCGCTCCACCTTCATGATCATGCTGCGTGCCCCTTTGTAATTCGTGATATAAGTGGGGTCACCGGACATGATATAGCCCACGATCTGATTGACCGGGTTATATCCCTTCTCTTCCATCGCCGTATACACGACGCTGAGAACGTCTTTGACCCGGATCTCCGGTTCTGTCTTAACACTGAAATACTGCGTGTTTCCCAAGTTAGCCGCCATATATCCCACTCCCTGATCACACTGGACGTGTTTCCTGCCTGCTTCTTTTATGTATTGTACTCCGTCAAAGCCCCTAATTCAATGATTTTCATTTCTCCCGGAGGGAGACCGCAAGCCTCCCGTCATCGAGAAGCCCCGTCACGGTGCATCTTCGGACGGTTCCGACGCCGGCTGAGCCCTCCGCGCAGACCTCCAGGAAATGCCTGGTGTGCCCCGTGGAGAACGTGCGTCCGCCGCGCGTCTCAGTCTCCTCAAACAGAACCTCCACCGTCTCTCCGGCAAAGCTTCCGGCATATGCGGCATGCGCCTGCCTGTCCAGTTCAAGCAGAAGCCTGCTTCTCTCTTTTTTGACGGTCTCGCTGATCTGGCCGCTCATCTCCGCGGCTTTCGTGCCGTCCCGCCTGGAGTACTTGAAAACATGCATTTTTGCAAACTGCATTTCCCGGGCAAAATCGAGGGACATGCGGAACTCCTCATCCGTCTCCCCCGGAAAACCGGCGATCAGATCTGTCGTGATGGCCGGGCGGTCGAAATGAGCCCGCAGCCTCTCACAGATCTTCCTGAAATCAGCCGCCGTATATTTCCTCTTCATTCTCTGAAGCGTCGCATCACAGCCGCTCTGCAGCGACAGGTGAAAATGCGGACAGACCGCGGGCAGCGCCGCGATCTCCGAGACAAACTCCTCCGTCATGATCCCGGGCTCCAGGGATCCCATGCGGATCCTCTCGATTCCCGGGATCTCCGCCGTCTCACGGATAAGCGTCAGCAGAAGCCGATTGGTTTCCGCCGCCGACGCGTCCGGCGTCTGAAGGTTTCTGCCGGGGGAGAGGAAGTCCAGTCCGTAGGAGCTCAGATGAATCCCGGTCAGAACCACCTCGCGGAATCCCGCCTCCGCAAGCCGCCCGGCCTCGTCGAGAACGTCGGAAAGCTGCCGGCTCCGCACCCGGCCGCGCACATACGGGATCACGCAGTACGAACAGAACTGATTGCAGCCGTCCTGGATCTTGATAAAGGCCCGCGCCCGCTCCTCCGTGTCGGAGATCGCAAGCCCGTCATATTCCTTCACGGTACTGATATCCGGATTTTCCCAAAGCGGGTCTCTGTGCTCAAAGTATTCCTCAAGTATGAGAGCGAGCTTTGATTTCCCGTGGTTGCCGACCGTGAGATCGACCGCCGGATCCGTTCCGCACCTGGCCGCTTCGTCTTCCGCATAGCAGCCGGCCGCCACGACGACCGCATCCGGATTCAGTTCCTTCGCCCGGTGCAGCATCTGTCTGGATTTCCTGTCGGCGATATTCGTGACGGTACATGTATTGATCACGTAGACGTCCGCGGCGGATTCAAACGGCACGATTGTGTAGCCCGCCTGCCGGAGCTGTTCCGTCATGGCCTCCGTCTCGTAAGCATTTACGCGGCAGCCCAGACTGTGAAAAGCCGCTCTGCGTCCCACTTCAATTCCTCCTTGACTAGCCTGTTTATTCGGGCTAAGATGGTGCTTGAGATCCAAATGTTACATGATTAAGAGTTATCCGTGCATAAAGGAGGCACCTTCATGAAGACTGTTAAAGTTTCTCTTAATTCGATTGATAAAGTTAAGACTTTTGTCAACGACATCAGCCATTATGATTTTGATTTCGATCTGGTCTCCGGCAGATATGTCATTGATGCGAAGTCGATCATGGGTATCTTCAGCCTTGACCTCTCCAGGCCGATCGAGCTGAACATCCATGCAGACGGCGAGAAGCTTGACGAAGTAGTCAGCTTACTCGGCAAATATATCGTCGAATAAGAAGCGGGGCAGCCGGGCAGCCCTTAAACGGCCCGGATCCTTAAATGAACCGACGGACTCTCCCTTCGAAAGGGAGAGTCTTTTTTTCAGACTCTCACCACTTCAACGGTTCTGATCGCCTCTTCGACCAGCTCCTCCACGACCCCCTTAAGCTTTGCTTCGGACCTCTCAATAATCTCCAGAACCGGTTTTGTGACCGGATGCTTTGCCACGAAGATCGTACAGCAGTCCTCATAGGGAAGGATGGAAGTCTCATAGGTTCCGATTTTCTCCGCCACTTCCACAATCTCGTTCTTGTCAAATCCGATAAGCGGTCTGTAGACAGGGAGGGTCACGGCTGCATTTGTGGTCATCAGAGACTGCATGGTCTGGCTGGCCACCTGACCGATGCTCTCCCCCGTCACAATCCCGAGATTTCCCCTCTCTTTCGCGAAATGCTCCGCAATCCGCATCATATACCGGCGCATGATAATCGTCAGCTCCTCGTGCGGACAGTGATCGTAGATCGCCATCTGGATGTCGGTGAAATTCACGACATAGAGCCTGATGGGGCCGGCATATGCGGACACGGCCCTGGCCAGATCCACCACCTTCTCCCTGGCCCGCTCCGAGGTATAGGGAGGCGCATGGAAGTAGACGGCATCGAGCGACACGCCTCTTTTCGCGATCATCCATCCGGCAACCGGACTGTCAATACCGCCGGACAGGCAGAGCATGGCGCTGCCGTTTGTGCCGACGGGCATGCCTCCCGGACCGGGTATGATCTCCGAATAAATATAGACCGTGTCGCGGATTTCGATATCAAACATGATGTCCGGGTTGTGGACGTCCACGGAGAGATTGGGGAAATGCTCCAGAATCACTTCGCCTAAATCTGCGGCGATCTCCATGGAGGTGCCGGGGAACTCCTTGTCGACGCGTCTGACCTTGACCTTAAAGGTGGCGGTCCGGTCGGCATACTCCCGCGACACGTAATCCAGGATGTCGCTCTTCAGGGCTTCCGGATCCCGGGTCTCATACGTGTGGACGGGACAGATCCCGACGATGCCGAACACATGCTGCAGCGCATCGACGGTCTCACCGGCTTCCCATTCCCCTTCGCAGTGAACATAGACACGTCCCCGCTCATGGCGCACGGTAAATTCTCCGGGAATCTTTGCGAGCGCAAGACGGATCTGCTTAGCGAGAGCGTCTTCGAACACATGCCGGTTTTTCCCTTTGATGCCGATCTCCCCGTATTTAATCAGATATGTATCAAACATGTATTTTTCTCCTTGTTGATAAGACGCAGTGCGCTTAAAAAAACGGTCAGCGGGATCTGTAACGCCGAAGAAGCGGCAGGACTCTGCGCAGAACGGCAAGCGTCTCGTCCACTTCTTCTTCGGTATTCAGCTCCGAGAAGCTGAACCGCACGGAGGACGACACCTCTTCCGCAGGCGCGCCGATGGCGGTCATCGTGGGACTGGCCAGACGCTTGTGCGTCGAACAGGCCGATCCGGCCGACACGTAGATACCGTCGTTCTCCAGCGTGTGAAGCAGCACCTCCGAACCGACGCCGGTAAATGCGGCGTGGACAATATGCGGCGCTCTCTGTGCCGCTTCGCCGCCGTGTATGACGACACCGTCCATCTCCGCAAGTCCCGCCTCCAGGCGGTCCCTCAGCGCGGCCATATGCGCGGTCTTTTCCTCAAAATGATCATAGGCTTCCCGGCAGGCTTCCGCCAGGCCGGCGATCCCGGGCACATTCTCCGTCCCTGACCTCATGCCGCCCTGCTGCCCGCCCCCGTAGATCAGGGGAAGAATCCTCACGCCGTCCCGGATATACAGGAATCCGGTTCCCTTGGGGCCGTGCAGTTTGTGTCCGCTTACGGACATCAGGTCGATTCCCTCCGTCTTCGGACGGATCATCAGTTTGCCGAAAGCCTGGATCGCGTCGACGTGGAACAGCGCGTGCGGGCAGGCCGTGTGGACCATCCGCGCGATCTGCCCGACCGGCGCGATCGATCCGATCTCATTATTGACATACATCACGGAGACAAGAATCACGTCGTCCGTCAGGAGCTCCGCGAGGGCGCCGGTATCAAGATGGCCTTCCGGGTCCACCGGAATCTTTCTGACCGTAAACCCGTTTTTCTCAAGAAACCGCAGAGGTTCCGAGACCGCCGGGTGCTCCATCTCCGTCGTCAGAATCGTACCGCCTCTCCGCTTCATGGCCAGTGCGGCCCCGCACAGTGCCCAGTTGTCCGACTCCGTGCCGCCGGAGGTGAAACAGATTTCCTTCTCACTTACGCGCAGTATGCCGGCGATTACCTTCCGCGCATTCTTCAGGTACTTTTCGGCCGCGACTCCTTTGGCGTGCATGGAAGAAGGATTGCCGTAATCCTCCGTCATCGTCCGGATCATGACATCCAGGACGGCCTGCGACGGCTTCGTCGTCGAAGCATTGTCAAAATAGATTTCTTTCATCAGTTTTACGTATCCGCTTCCTGTTGCTTAAGTCTGTCCGCGTTTTCATCCACGCAGGCTTCGATTATAACATGAAAACCGGTTCCGTCACTACTTTATGCGAAAAGATTCGGTTTGTGATACAATAAAAATATCACAAAATTCTCCGGAGGATTCCATGAAGAATTACCGAATGACCGTCCAGTATGACGGAACCAGATATAACGGCTGGCAGAAACAGGGAGACACAGATAATACAATTCAGAATAAGCTGGAGACGATTCTCACGCGCATGACGGAGACACCTGTCAGCGTCCACGGTGCGGGCCGGACGGACGCCGGCGTGCACGCGCGCGGACAGGTCGCCCAGTTCCGGGCGGAGACAGAGCTCTCTCCGGACGAAATCCGCGATTATCTCAACCGCTATCTGCCGGATGATATCGGGATCCTGGATGTCAAAGAGGCCGCTCCCCGTTTCCACAGCAGGTATAATGCGTCCACGAAATACTATCTGTACCGCATCGGAACCAATAAGGCGGCCCACGTCTTCGAGCGGAAATACATCTACGAATACCGGGGCGGGACTCTGGATACCGCTGCCATGAAGCTGGCCACCCTGCAGCTCATAGGGGAACATGACTTCCGCTCTTTCTGCGGAAATCCGAAAATGAATAAATCAACCGTCCGCACGATTCATTCGATCCGGATCACGGAAAACAGTGACGAAATCGATCTCGCGTTCTTCGGGGACGGTTTTCTCCAGTATATGGTACGGATTCTGGTGGGAACACTGATTGAAGTGGGCGAGCACCGCCGCGATCCCCAGTCCATGAATGCGCTTCTGGAATCGCGGAGCCGGCGCATGGCGGGACCGACCGCTCCCGCCTGCGGTCTCACTCTGATGGAGGTCCGTTACAACTGAAAAGGGCGGTCAGGGTTTCTGAAAGACAATGCCGGACCATTCGCCCTGGCGCAGGGTTTCCACCTCGCGGAGGCCGGCTTTTGCGCCGGCTTCGCGGACGATCTCTTCCCGCTCATGCAGAATGCCTGAGGTGATGTAATAGCCGCCGGACTTCAGATGACGCGGCACCTCGGGCGTGATGTCCGCCAGGATCTCCGCAATAATATTGGCGCAGACGATGTCATAGCAGAGGAACCCTGCCCTCTCCTGAATCAGCGGATCATCGGCAATATTGCCGATGCAGTACGCAAAGGATTCTTCCGGGATTCCGTTCTGCCTGAGATTATCGGCGATCGCGGGCAGGGTATTGTCGTCCAGATCCGTCCCGAAGACGGACTGTGCGCCCCTCTTCAGGGCGGCAATGCCAAGGATCCCGCTCCCCGTCCCGATATCGAGCAGCCGGTCCCCTTCCTTCTGATACTTCCTCAGTGCCCTGAGAGCGATCTGTGTCGACTCGTGGGCGCCGGTGCCGAACGCCGTGCCCGGATCAATCCGCAGCACCATGGCAGCGCCTTCCGTGTCCAGGGATTCACAGTCCTCCCAGGTCGGGCAGATGACGATATCCTCCACCCGGAAGGCGTGGAAATAGGCTTTCCAGTTATTAATCCAGTCTTCTTCGGCGGTCTTCGATTCCGTGATGACCGCATCTCCCACATCCACATAGGACCGCATCTCCTCGATCCCGCTCATCACGGCGCTGATGACGGCCGCGCTGTCCGCGTCGCCGTCGGTATAAAAGGAAATCCTGGCGACATGATCATCCGGGAGCTGTTCCGGGACCACATCCCCGAAAAGACCCCCGCTCTCTTCCGCAGTCACCGGCCGCAGATCCTCGATCTGCACGCCGCTGTATCCCAGCGTGTCCAGAAGGCCGCAGATGAGGTCCTCCGCTTCTTCTGTCGTCGTGATCGTAAACTTTTTCCATTCCATCTTCGTCACCCGCTCTCAGACAGACTCTCCGCATGCCTTCGCGTACGCTTTCAGGGCATGCTTCTGCTCACGGTTCAGCTTGGTGGGCACCTCCACGACAAATGTCACGTAATGGTCGCCCCTGCGCTCCCTGTTGTGGATGGAGGGAACGCCTTTCCCCCGCAGCCTGATTCTCGTATCTGTCTGTGTGCCGGCCTTCACGGCATACTCAACTTCACCGTCTACGGTGCGTATCCGGATCTTGCCGCCCAGCGCCGCCGTCGTAAAGGAAATCGGCACGGTGGAATAGATATTGATGTCGTCGCGCTCAAAGACGGGATGACGCGCCACGCGGACCTCCACGAGCAGATCGCCCCGCGGGCCGCCGTTCACACCCGGCTCTCCCTTGTCGCGGATTCTCACGGACATGCCGTTGTCGATGCCGGCCGGAATGTCCACGTTCAGCTTTGTGCGCTTTGTGACGAAGCCGGTTCCCTTGCAGTCGCGGCATTTCTCGCGGATAATCTTGCCTGTTCCGCGGCAGTCCGGACAGGCCGTCTCGGACTGGATCATGCCGAAAATGGACTGCTGTGTCGTCACGATCCTGCCCGTGCCGTGGCATTTGGTACAGGTTTCCGGTGAAGTTCCCGGCTTCGCGCCGCTTCCGTTGCAGGTCGTACAGGTCTCGCGGAGATTCAGCTCGATTGTTTTCGTGCAGCCGAACACCGCCTCTTCGAAGGTAATATTGACAGCTGTCCGGACGTTGGATCCCCTCATGGGACCGTTTGCCGCGCCGCCCCGCGAACGGCGTCCGCCTCCGAACAGGTCGCCGAATATATCGCCGAATATGTCGCCCATATTCGACGCATTGAAGTCAAATCCTCCGAATCCGGAGCCGCCCTGCTCAAATGCGGCATGTCCGAACTGGTCATACTGGGCCCGCTTCTCATGATCGCTCAGAACCGTATAGGCCTCCGACGCCTCCTTGAACTTCTCGGCCGCCTCCGCATTTCCCGGATTGACATCCGGGTGATACTTTTTGGCCAGCTTCCTGTAGGCCTTCTTCAGCATATCGTCCGTGGCGTCTTTCTGGACGCCGAGTACCTCATAATAATCTCTTTTCTCTGCCATTTTCCTGTCCCGCCTGCATTACCGTGAGACGCCCAAAGGGCTGCCGCACATATAATACGTGCAGCAGCCTTTTTTATTCATCCGTCACACTGTGAACTGATACTTATCCTTTACAAAACCCTTATTCAATCCGTTCAGACCTCTGTATAATCCGCATCCACGACATCGTCGTCTCCGCCCTGTGTGGAAGAAGCGCCGCCCTGTGCCTGGGATGCATTCTGTGTCTGCTCATACATCTTTGCGAACAGATTCTGGGCGCTGTTCATCATCTTGTCCTTCGCGGCCTTCATTTCGTCCACGTCGGCGTCGGTCATGGAAGCGGCATCCGCATGTCTGCCCAGCAGATCCTTCAGAGCCTGCAGATCGGATTCCACCTGGGATCTGGCGGAAGCGTCCAGCTTGTCCCCGGCGTTCTTCATGGCATCCTCGACCTGGAAGACCAGGCTGTCGGCCTCGTTTCTCGTATCAACGGCTTCCTTGCGCTTTCTGTCCTCCGCCTCATACTGCTGAGCTTCCCTGACTGCCTTGTCGATATCGGCGTCAGACATGTTGGAGCTGGCCGTGATGGTGATGTGCTGCTCCTTGCCCGTTCCGAGATCCTTGGCGTAGACACTCACGATGCCGTTCGCGTCGATATCGAAGGTCACCTCGATCTGCGGGACGCCGCGTCTGGCCGGTGCGATGCCGTCCAGCATGAAACGTCCGAGCGATTTGTTATCCTTCGCGAACTGTCTCTCACCCTGCAGGACATTGATCTCGACGGAGGGCTGGTTGTCCTGTGCCGTGGAGAAGATCTGGCTCTTCTTGGTCGGGATGGTCGTGTTGCGCTCAATCAGTCTGGTCGCAACGCCGCCCAAGGTCTCGATTGACAGTGACAGCGGTGTGACATCCAGAAGAAGGATATCGCCGGCGCCGGCATCGCCTGCCAGTTTGCCGCCCTGAATCGAAGCGCCGAGTGCCACGCACTCATCCGGATTCAGGTTTTTGCTCGGCTCTTTGCCTGTGAGGGCGCGGACCTTGTCCTGCACAGCCGGGATTCTGGTGGAACCGCCGACCAGAAGGACCTTGGTCAGGTCATTTGCCGTAAGGCCCGCATCCGCCAGAGCCTTCTGAACCGGGCCCACGGTTCTCTCGACGAGGTCATGTGTCAGTTCATTAAACTTGGCGCGGGTCAGATCCATGTCAAAATGTCTGGGGACATTGTTGACTGCCGTGATGAAGGGAAGGTTGATGTTGGTCGTTGTCGCATTGGACAGCTCCTTCTTCGCCTTCTCGGCCGCTTCGCGGATTCTCTGAAGGGACATCGGATCCTGGGACAGGTCGACGCCTTCCTTCTTTTTGAATTCATCTACCATGTACTTCGTCAGCGCGTTGTCGAAGTCATCGCCGCCCAGGAAGCTGTCGCCGTTGACGGCAAGAACTTCAATCACGCCGTCGCCGATTTCGATGATGGAGACATCGAATGTGCCGCCGCCCAGGTCGTAGACCATGATCTTCTGATCGCTCTCATTATCAAGGCCGTATGCAAGCGCGGCCGCCGTCGGCTCGTTGATGATACGCTTGACTTCGAGACCCGCGATCTTGCCGGCATCCTTTGTCGCCTGGCGCTGTGCGTCATTGAAATACGCGGGGACGGTGATGACGGCTTCCGAAACGGGCTCGCCCAGATAGCTCTCAGCGTCTTTTTTCAGCTTCTGCAGGATCATGGCGGAAATCTCCTGCGGCGTGTAGCTCTTGCCGCCGGCCGTCACTTTCTCGCTCGTGCCCATCTTCCTCTTGATGGAGGAAATCGTATTGGCTGCGTTGGTCACTGCCTGGTTCTTGGCCAGAACGCCGACCAGACGTTCGTTGTCTTTGAAAGCGACTACGGACGGTGTCGTCCTTGCGCCTTCCGAGTTGGCGATTACGGTCGGCTGGCCGCCTTCCATCACTGCCACGCAGCTGTTTGTCGTTCCGAGATCAATACCGATTATTTTACTCATAATGAAATTCTCCTCTCACTCATCTATCTTGAATTCTGACTGATTTTATTTTTATATCCGATGCCGTTTTAAGCGTCTCCTTTAATTCGCGACGGAAACCATGGCATGACGTACAACGGTATCTTTATATGTGTAGCCCTTCAGGAGTTCTGCGGCCACTACATTTTTCTCCAGCTCCGGGTCCTCCACGTGCATCACCGCCTGATGAAGATTCGGATCAAACGGAGTGCCGGCGGCATTCATCGGCTTGACGCCGATATCATCCAGGGCCTTCTCAAACTGTTTGCAGATCTGCTTCATGCCCTCTGCAAACGGGTCATTCGCCGATTCCTCCGGAATCGCGGAAACGCCGCGCTCCAGATTGTCCAGGACCGGAAGAATTTTTGCCATGGCATCCCGCACCGCAAATGCGTAAATGTCGGCCTTTTCTCGCTCGGTGCGCTTGCGGAAGTTCTCATACTCGGCCAGCGTTCTCAGGTGCCGGTCCTTCAGAGCCTCGATCTCCTTCTTTGCAGCTTCGGCTGCCTTGCGCTCCGCGCGGGAGAGCGGCTTCTCTTCCGTATGCTCCGGAGCTTCTTTCTCCTCCGCGTCCGTTTCTTCCGCCTCTGCCGGGGATTCTTCCGGCTTTCCTTCCGTTTCGGCGGATGCCGCTTCTTTTTCCACGTTCTCTTCCGCCGTTCCGTTTTCTTCCCGGCTCTCTTCCTTTATCATTTCTTCTTCAGAAGCTTTCTGTTCTGTACTCACCTGCTGTGCTATGCCTCGCTTTCTTCATTTGTTCCGGTCAGTTTCTTTTTGTCCCCGCCGCCGAACACGTCATTCAGTGACGCCCTGACCGTTTTCAGGCTGTCCATCACGCGCTCATAGTCCATGCGCTTCGGACCGATGATGCCTATCGTCCCCTGGAGCCCGTCGCCGAGCTCATACGTCGCCGTGACGACGCTGCAGTCCTTCATGGATTCCACCGGGCTCTCTTCGCCGATATAAACTTGTATGCCGTTTTCCCCGTCCGCGGCGGACGTGTTCACAAAATCCTGCAGCACGTCCTTCTCCTCCAGCGTCGAGATCAGACGGCTGGCGCGCTCGCTGTCGGAGAGCTCGGGATACTTGAAGATATTATTGGCACCGCTGGTGTAAATCTTCATATCTTCATCCGTCTCGGCCCGGATCACCTCGGCAATGGTGTCAAGGACTTCCGACACGATCTGGCTGTGGCTGCCGGCCTCCTCCTTGACATTGGAGATCAGCCCGAGGTTGATCTCGGAGAGGGTCAGTCCGTTGAACCTCGTATTCAGAAGCAGATTCAGCTTCAGGACCTGTTCCTCGCTGATTTCTTCATTCAGGTCGATGATGTGGTTCTTGACGATATTGCCTTCAATCACGACCACATTCAGAAGCTGTCTCGGGTTCAGCTTAGACAGCTGGATGAACTTGACCTTATTTCCCTTGTAGGAGGGAGCCGAAAGCATCGCGGTGTAGTTCGTGTTGTTCGCCAGAAGCTTCACCACCTGCTTGAGAATCTCCTCCATCCTGTTCGTCTTTGCGATCATCAGGCTGTTCATCGCGGTGACCTTTTCTGTTCTCTCACTCACCAGCCGGTCCACATACAGTCTGTACGCCCGGTCTGTCGGAATTCTGCCCGCGGATGTATGCGGCTGGATAATGTATCCCATCTCTTCCAGATCAGACATCTCGTTCCGGATCGTCGCGGAACTCAGGTTCAGATCCGTATATTTGGAAATGGTTCGCGAACCTACCGGCTCACCCGTCTTGAGGTAGGTCTGAATGATCGCATTCAATATGGTTATTTTTCTCGCATCCAGTTCCAAAACGCTTTTCCTTTCCTGTTATTAGCACTCTGTTCTATGGAGTGCTAACATCTAAGACAGAATATACACCTGCCCAACACATGTGTCAACTGTTTTTCAGTAAATTTTGTGAAGACACATAAAGTGAGGCAGGTGTCCTGATATTTTTTTATGCCTTTCCTCCGCGGTTATAGCGTTTCTTCTTATTATACCGTGCGGGCGCCCGGCCGGAGAGAGATTCCTTCCGGTTCGCGCGGCGGATCCTCCGCTCCGTATCTTCCGCGTCCTCCAGATGGAGCTTCAGCTCCGCCATCTGGTCTCTCAGCTCGGCAGCCATCTCGAAATTCAGCTCCGCCGCGGCGGCCCGCATCTGCTTTTCGATCTTGTCGATCAGCTTCATCAGTTCCTCGCGGTCCATATCCTCGGGCGCTTTGCCGAGTTCTTTCTCCGTCTCCGCCACTTCCCTGGCCGTGGAGATCAAGTCGCGGACCGCCTTGCGGATCGTCGTCGGCGTGATGCCGTGTTCTTCGTTGTACTGCTTCTGGATCTGCCGGCGCCGCTCCGTCTCGCCGATAGCCCTTTTCATGGAATCGGTCATCACGTCCGCATACATGATCACCCGCCCTTCCGAGTTGCGGGCGGCCCTGCCGATGGTCTGGATCAGCGATGTCTCCGACCGCAGAAAACCTTCCTTATCCGCGTCCAGGATCGCGACCAGCGTGATCTCCGGTATGTCCAGCCCTTCTCTCAGCAGGTTGATTCCCACAAGGACGTCAAAGACATCAAGTCTCATATCCCTTATGATTTCCGTTCGCTCCAGCGTATCAATATCCGAGTGCAGATATCTGACGCGGATCCCCAGATCCTTCATGTAATCAGTCAGATCTTCCGCCATCCGTTTGGTCAGGGTGGTAATCAGCACTTTGTGGTGCTCCGCCGTCTCCCTGCCCACCTCGGCGACCAGATCGTCAATCTGCCCCGTCACGGGCCGCACACTCACCTCCGGATCCAGAAGCCCTGTCGGCCGGATCACCTGCTCGGCGCGCAGGAGCTCGTGGTCTGCTTCATACGGTCCCGGTGTGGCGGACACGAACAGGATCTGGTCGATCCGGTCCTCAAACTCGCCGAAATTTAAGGGGCGGTTGTCCAGTGCGCTCGGCAGGCGGAAGCCGTAGTCAACCAGCGTCATCTTGCGGCTCCGGTCCCCGTTATACATGCCGCCGATCTGGGGCAGTGTTTTGTGGGACTCGTCGACGATGATCAGAAAATCATCGTTGAAATAGTCGATCAGCGTGTAGGGCGGCTGGCCCTCGCTCCGTCCGGTCAGATGTCTCGAATAGTTTTCGATCCCGGAACAGATCCCGGTCTCCCTCATCATCTCCACATCGAAGTCCGTTCTCTCTTCGATGCGCTGCGCCTCGATCAGCTTGTCCTCCGACTTGAAAAAGCGCACGCGCTCCTCTTTTTCCCGCTCGATCGCGTCGCAGGCCGACAGCATTTTCTCCTCGCGCACCACATAGAAGGAAGCGGGGTAAATCGGCGCATACGTCAGTTCCGCCAGCACATTTCCGGTCAGGAGATCCACCTTGGTCACTCTGTCGATTTCGTCGCCGAAGAATTCGACCCGAACCGCATACTCGCTGACGTCCGCGGGAATGACTTCCACCGTGTCGCCCTTCACTCTGAAGGTCCCTCTGTGGAAATCGATCTCATTGCGCTCATACTGCATGTCAATCAGTTCGCGCAGAAAGGCGTCCCTGTCCTTCTCCATCCCCGGTCTCACGGAAGTCATCATATTCATGAAGTCATCCGGAGCACCGATTCCGTAGATGCAGCTGACGGAAGCGACAATAATGACGTCCCTCCGCTCGCTCAAAGAAGACAGGGCCGACAGGCGCAGCTTGTCAATCTCGTCATTTACCGCCGAGTCCTTGGCGATGTAAGTGTCCGAAGAAGGGACATACGCCTCGGGCTGATAATAATCATAATAGCTCACGAAATACTCCACGGCATTTTCCGGGAAAAACTCCTTGAATTCGCCGTAGAGCTGGGCGGCCAGCGTCTTATTATGCGCGATGACCAGGGTCGGTTTATTCAGCCTGCTGATCACGTTGGCCATCGTGAAGGTCTTGCCGGATCCGGTCACGCCCAGAAGTGTCTGGCACTGGTTTCCCTCGCGGAACCCTCTGACCAGCTGCTCGATCGCCTCCGGCTGGTCCCCGGTCGGCTCATAATCAGAATGAAGTATGAATTGTCTGCTCTCCATAAAAAGTTCCTCCCGGCTTCATCCGCATTACCACGCGAGCAGAATGGCCATGACGGCGAAGAAAGCCGTCTGCAGCACAAGCATGACCGCTTCCTGGCGGATGCGGTTCCGCAAAAGCCCGGCGCATTCTCTCATAAAGGCATTCGGCCAGAACCACCACTTCGTCGGGCTTCCCGCCCCCTCCGCGGCAAGTCCGGCCAGGTTTGCCCAGACGCCGCTTCTGAAGACATGATAATTCGTCGTGACAAAGACTGTTTTCGCGTCCGGCATGATGCCTTCAATCAGTTTCTTTGAAAAAGCCATGTTCTCATAAGTATTCCGGGACCGGTCTTCCTTCATGATGGCGCCCTCAGGCACGCCCCTCGAAAGCAGATAGCGGCTGATCGCCTCCGCCTCCGGCATGGACTCGTTCTTTCCCTGGCCGCCGGAGGGAATCAGAACCGCCTCTTTCCCTGTCTGTTCCTTCTGTTCCAGCCAGAATTCACAGGCTCTGTCCGCCCTGCCTCTCAGAAGCGGCGGCAGCGTGCCGTCCTTTCTGAAGCTGCAGCCGAGAATGATAATAAAGTCTCTCCCGAAGGAGGGAACATGCCTGGCGGCGCGCAGTCCGCAGATCACGGCGCCGAACAGCATACATTCAAAATAGACATAGACCGTCGCATAGACGCTGGCAGCCGTTTCATGCACGATCGCCCGCGGATTCATGCCGCTGTAATCCCCCCTGAACAGGAGAACCGCCAGAAATGCCCCTCCCAGCATGGCAAATGCAGCGATCAGTCCCAGCACGTTCTGCAGCCGGTATCTCTCGTGACGGAGCAGGGCGATATTACTGACCGCAAGCCAGACGGAAAAGGCAAAAATCAGAGGCAGCGTCGCGATGATAAAGAAATAGCCGGCCATCGTTATCAGCCGGTAGGCATCCCGCATGGCGAAACCGGCCGGCGTCAGGAGATGCCGCACCGTCATATAGGCGCCGAGCAGACCTGTCAGCATGGCGAACAGAGAAAAGCCGGCCGCATAGATCGTGGAATACGAGTAAAAGTCGGGGCCTTCTCTGCGCATATAAAAGGAGAACATGATGACCGCCACCATGACGCTGAACACAGTGATCATAATGAGGATCATGGTGTCGCCCGTAAACCCGCCCGTATTCCTGTCGTACACGGTCAGGAACTGGCCGACATGGTATTCTTCGACTTCGACAAGCCTTCCCTCCTCATCGCGGAGCTCGACAAACGTGGCCCCCGGGCCGTCGGGCTTCACATGTACGGTCATATAGCCGTCATGCGCTTCCGGCCTGTCAATCTCAAGCCCGCTCTCCGGCCGGAGTTCCGCTTCCCCGGCATCGGGGCGGTCCCCGCCGGTCGGGATATAGGCGGTATACGTATTATTCATAAAGAATCTGCAGATCAGGCAGGACACAATGAGAATTGCAGCAAGGATGCCGATCTGCTTTGCCATCTGGTTCATAACAACTCTTCCGCTTTCATACTGCGAGATGCCTTTTTACGGTAATCACGGATCCGATCAGTCCGACCCCCATGCCGATCAGCACGCCGCAGGGCAGAAGGAACTGAAACACATAATTAGCCGAAAGCAGCACATTTCCCATGGAAGCGAGAAATCCGAACTGCCGCAGCATGCTGATGACTATCCGGCTGTAAAGCAGATAGAGGACGGCCAGCGGCAGAAGCGACCCGATCAGGCCGAGAATCAGCCCTTCCACGATAAAAGGAGCCCGCACGAAGGAATCCGTGGCCCCGATCAGCTTGCTGATGGCGATCTGTTCCCTGCGCACGGTGATTCCCATATTGACGGTGTTGGAGATCAGCACGACGGTGACGATCAGGAGCACCGCGATCACGGCGGCTGCTCCGAAGGCGAAAAATCTGTTAAACGTCTGCAGGTTCTCCGCAGCTCCGGAACTCCGGTTCACCTTTCTGACCCCGGATATGGCGGTGATTTTCTCCGCCACCGCGTCCTGATTCTCGATCCGGTCCACCAGCACGGTATAGCTGGCCGAGTCAGCCAGAGGATTATCCCGGAAGCCTTCCGCCAGCTCCGGGTTGTCGGAAAAATATTCTTCCTTATACTGTTCCCACGCTTCCTCCGCGGAAGTGTAGGTCACGGAGGTCACATGGTTGAGTTTGCGGATCTCCTTGCCGATCTCTTCCACCCGCTTCTCCTCCGTGTTCTTCTCAAAGAAAACCGTTATGCCGATCCGGTTCTCCAGACTCTCTCTTAAGGAATCCACATTCATCAGAATCGCGACCAGCGCCCCGAACAGAAAAATACTGGCCGTCATGGTCGCCACCGAAGCAACCGAAAACATCTTGTTCCGGCTGATATTGCGGAATCCCTGACGGATCTGATATCCCAGTGATCTAAGCTTCAATATAACCGCCCTCCAATTCATCGCGCGCGATGGCGCCCTTGTTCATCAGGATCACCCGCTTCTGAAACTGGTTGACCAGTTCCCTGTTGTGCGTGACCACAAGTACTGTCGTCCCCTGGCTGTTCACCTCTTCGATCAGCTTCATGATCTCCATAGAATGATGCGGGTCCAGATTTCCCGTCGGCTCGTCCGCCAGCAGGATATCCGGCCGGTTTACGATGGCCCTGGCGATGGCAACCCGCTGCTGCTCTCCCCCGGACAGCTGGCCCGGCAGGCTCCTGTACTTGGATGCGAGTCCCACCTGCTTCAGGGTCTCGGGGACTCTCTTCCGGATCACGGAGCCCCTCTCTTCCACGACATGCTGGGCAAACGCCACATTTTCATACACCGTCATCTCCGGAAACAGCCGGAAGTCCTGAAAGACAACGCCGATCTTCCTGCGGTAACGCGGAATCCCCCGGCGCTTCATGGTGTTCAGCACCTTTCCGTTAACCGTAATGATGCCGGACGTGGGCTCAAGCTCCTTGAGAAGCAGACGGATCAGCGTCGACTTGCCGGCTCCGCTGTCCCCGACCACGAACACGAACTCCCCTTTATCCACATGGAGCGAGATCTCATCAACGGCAGCCTGTCCGTTTTCATACTGCTTACTGACGTGATCCAGATCAATCATGATTCCTCCTTCAACCGGTCCTTCGGGCACGAAGGCCGCCGCAAATCTAAAATACAATAAGAATAACGGGCGGTGCGCACCTGCATGCGCCGCACCGCCCGTCATATTATACTATCCGAACTGTCAATACTCAAGCGTCTCCATATACTTCATATACTTGACGACCATGAGTGCAATCTTAAAGGTAATGGCATCATCGAAGATTCTGAGGTCGAGCCCCGTACTCTTCTGCAGCTTGTCCAGCCTGTACACAAGTGTATTTCTGTGAATGTACAGCTGCCGGCTCGTCTCGGAAACATTCAGCGAGTTCTCGAAAAACTTGTTGATCGTCGCCAGGGTCTCCTCATCAAAATCATCCGGTGATTTATCGGTGAAAATCTCCTTGATAAACATTTTGCACAGCGGAATCGGGAGCTGATAAATCAGACGTCCGATCCCCAGCTGGCTGTAAGCGATGATATTCTGATCCTCGAAGAAAATCTTGCCCACATCAAGCGCCATCCGGGCTTCCTTATAGGACCTGGAAACCTCTTTGATCTCGGAGACGGCGCTGCCGTACGCCACATGCATGCCCGCATGATTTCCTTCCGTCAGGGTTTTCACGATCATCTCGGCGATATCCGCCATCTCGGAAGGTTCCGCCTCGGGCGAGAGTTCCTTGATGACGATGATGGACTTCTCGTCGACGGCAGTGATAAAGTCATTTTTCGTCTTGGCAAAGAGAGCCTTCACCGCCTCCAGAGTGCTGTAATCCTTGCTCTGCTCGGATTCCAGTATGTAAACGACCCGGCGCGCATCCGTAGAAATATGCAGTCTCTTGGCTCTGTTGTAGACATCCACCAGAAGCAGGTTGTCGAGAAGAAGGTTTTTGATAAAGTTATCCTTATCAAAATGTTCCTTATAGGCAATCAGCAGATTCTGAATCTGGAACGCCGCCAGCTTGCCGACCATGAACGTATCCTCCGATCCGGATGCGATCACGATATATTCAAGCTGATAGTCATCATACACTTTAAAGTAGCGGTTCTCACCGATTTCCTGCAGATCCGCCTGCGACTCCGCGAAACTGATGATATCCGACCGGTTCACGGTAATATCATCCTTCGTGGAAGCGATCACCCTGGCATCCAGATTGACCACCGTCAGTTCACATTTCGATATAGCTTTAATCCCGTTCACTGTATCCTGCAGTACAAGATTAGATAACATAAAAAGCACCTCCACCGACTCATCCGTTTCCTGCTTTTCGTCATTTTATCTCAAATCATGTCTCTATAATACAGCAATTTCGACAAAGAATAAAGAAAAATATTTTGGAAATCCCGCCATTCATACAAAACTGAATGAATTTTCATCAGACCTCAAACATCAGCTCCGCATAAGAAGGAACGGGCCAGATCTCCCTGTCCACGAGCATTTCCGCCGCATCCACGGGCTTCCTCAGCGCCTCCATGGCCGGGACGACCGTGTCGCGATACAGCAGGGCCTGGCGGCGCCCGGCGGGGCATTTCTCCGCCTCGGCCGTAACTCTGCCCAGATGTTTCACAGCTTCATCGGCCTCTCCGAGCAGCCCGTTCAGTTTCAGCAGCTGTTCGCGCTGTACGGCCGGATCCGCTCCCGCCTTTTCCACACTGCAGACCGATTCGGCCAGAATCCCCGTATATCTGATAATCGCGGGCAGATATTCTTTGCAGGCCTGGGAGAGCATGGTCCTCGCCTCGATATTCATATCCTTGGCATAGGTCTCATACTTCACTTCCATGCGGCTGATCAGCTCTTTTTTCGAGAAGACGCCGTACTTCTCGAACAGGCTGACCGTCCGGTCCTCCACCAGCTCCGGAATCGCATCCACCATTGACGCGAGATTCGGAAGCCCTCTCCGCCTGGCCTCCGTGACCCACGACTCGGAGTAACCGTTTCCGTTGAAAATGATTCTCCGGTGTTCCGCCGCATACTTCTTGATCAGATCATGGACGGTTTCTTCAAAGCGGTCCTCGCCGGCGCTCTCGATCGCTTCCGAGGCTTCGTGGAACGCATCGGCGACAATCGTGTTGAGCACCACATTGGGCGCCGCGACGGAATCCCTCGATCCCACCATACGGAATTCGAATTTATTGCCGGTGAATGCAAACGGCGACGTGCGGTTCCTGTCCGTCGCATCCTTATTAATACCCGTCATATAGGAAACGCCCGTATCCAGCTTTCCGCCCTTCCTGGTCGAGCTCGCGCGGCCCGTGGACACCAGCTGGTTAATCACATCCTCCAGCTGCTCGCCGAGAAAAACCGAGACGATGGCAGGCGGCGCTTCATTTCCGCCCAGCCGCAGGTCATTGCCGACATCCGCCGCAGACTCCCGCAGAAGTCCCGCATAATCATCCACGGCCTTCAGGATACAGGTCAGCACCAGAAGGAACTGAATATTCTCATGGGGCGTGCGGCCCGGATCCAGCAGATTGATGCCGTCGTCCGTCATGAGGGACCAGTTATTATGCTTGCCCGAACCGTTCACGCCGGCGAACGGCTTCTCATGGAGCAGACAGCGGAGCCCGTGCCTCGTCGCAACCCGCTTCAGCGTCTGCATAATCAGCTGATTGTGGTCGACCGCCACATTGACCTTCTCATATATCGGGGCGAGCTCATGCTGCGCGGGCGCCGCCTCGTTATGCTGGGTCTTGGCCGGCACGCCGAGCTTCCACAGCTCCCGGTTGACATCCTTCATATAAGAAGCGATTCTGGGCCTCAGCGTACCGAAATAGTGGTCGTCCAGCTCCTGCCCCTTGGGAGGCATGGCGCCGAACAGTGTCCTTCCGGTAAACACGAGGTCCGTGCGCTTCAGATATTTATCCCGGTCGATAATAAAATACTCCTGCTCCGCGCCGATATACGGCGTCACTTTCTTTGAGGTCCGGTTGCCGAACAGGCGGATCAGCCTCAGCGCCTCCCGCCCGATCACCTCCATCGACCGCAGAAGGGGTGTTTTCTGATCCAGTGCCTCTCCCTTGTAGGAGCAGAACGCGGTCGGTATGCAGAGCGTCGCACCTCCCTCGTCCCTCCGGATAAAGGCGGGAGACGCCGCATCCCAGATTGTGTAGCCTCTCGCTTCAAAGGTAGCCCGCAGGCCTCCCGAGGGAAACGAAGACGCGTCCGGTTCTCCCCTGATCAGTTCCTTGCCCGACAGGCTCATGAGCGTCTTGCCGTCCTCTCCGGGAGCATTAATAAAAGAATCATGCTTTTCGGCGGTCACTCCCGTCAGCGGCTGGAACCAGTGCGTGAAATGAGTGGCACCCTTCTCGATGGCCCACTCCTTCATCTCGTGTGCGACCATATCCGCCGTCTGCGCATCCAGCTCGGTCCCGTTGTCAACGGAATTCTTCAGGGCCTGATACACCTTTTTCGGCAGTCTCATCCGCATGGCGGCATCATTAAAAACATCCTCGCCGAACATCTCGGCGACGCTCTCCAGTCCGTCCGTTCCCGTCATCTCAGATGGCCTCCCTTTCTGTTATCCAGAATCATTTTCACCGACTGCTTCCTGTTTTCGATGCGGACCGTGGAGAACGAGCCCCCGTATTCCCCGTCAAAGGTCCAGGGGATCTCATTCGCGGACGTCAGTTCCAGTCTGTCCGCGTGAAAGAAATCGATCAGCTCCGTATCGTGGTTTCCGGTCAGAAGTGATCCGGCGATTTCCTGCATCTCGATAATATTTTTGGGATTATGAACCAGTGTAACTTCAAAAAGACCGTCGTCCAGTTCCACGTTTCTGCCGGTGATATGTTTGATTCCGCCCACGGACGTCGAGTTTGTGATCATTCCGAAAATATAATCCTGCTCAATGACATCATCTTCGGTCGTGACCCGCATCCTGTAGGATTTGAGATCGCCGAGTCTTTTTGTCGCCTCGATCAGATAGGCCACATGCCCGAGCGCATTCTTCAGGTCCTGGTTGGTGGAATAGGCAACATCCGTAAACGCCCCGAACGCGGCGACGTAAATAAACATATGAATATCATTCACAATCCCGGCATCAACCCGGTGGGGAATACCGCTGATGATATTACCGGTCGCCTCCAGAATATTGGTCGACAGCCCCAGGCTTGCGGCATAGTCATTCGTCGATCCGACCGGAATGTATCCGACCGGTATATCCCGTCCGCTCCGGAGCAGTCCTGTCACCACCTCATCCAGCGTCCCGTCTCCCCCTGCCGGCACGATCATATAATACTCTTCATTCAGCGCGAGAATCTTTCTCACGGCATCTCCCGGCGCCTGCGTGGGATAGACCTCCACGGTGAAGCCTGCTTTTGTAAACAGGTCGATCACACTCGGCAGCGCCTGCAGAAACAAACCTTTTCCGGCCTTTGGATTATATAGTAAAAGTATACGGTTCGTCATAATCTGTCCTTTTACGAAAACGCATTTGCCTAATCATACACCAGCCTTTTTCTTCTGGCAAGCCATACACTTCTGACCTTTATTTATTTGATACCTACCGCTTATCACTGACGTAATTGAAGCGGGGGACGCATGCTGAAAGTTGTATCACACATATTTTTTTCAACATGAAATCACAATTCCGACATATTTCGCGTCCAGAATAAGAAGCATCAAAAGCATAAAGGAACCGGACAGAACCGGTTATGCAATAAGAGGAGGAATTACCATGAATAAATTTAAAATGTATGGTCTGACACTTTCTATGGCGGCGCTGCTCGGCCTCACGGGAGCAGGCCTCACGGCACAGGCGGAAGCGACCGCGGCCCCGGACATTACAATCGGAGCAGAAAAGCTTTCGACAGACACGGAAAGCAAAGATCTCACCTATGCGGATATCGCCGAAATGTGCATGCCCTCCATGGTCTCCATCACCAACAAGTCCGTCGAGTACATCCAGGATTACTTCGGCGGTTTCGGCGGAGGTTACTCGGATTTCTTCAGTGATTTCTTCGGTGACTATTACGGAGGCTTCGGCGGCAACGGCGGCGACGGCGGCGGCAGGGAACAGGAAAGCATCAGCGCAGGTTCCGGCGTGATTGTCGGTGAAGAAGATGATTACTTCCTGATCGCCACAAACGCCCACGTCGTGAGCGGTGCGAAAGAACTGTCCGCCACCTTCATCGACGAGACCACGGCCCAGGCCGAAACAGTCGGCATCGATTCCGCCAATGACCTGGCCATCATCAAGGTCATGAAGAGCGATCTCGAAAAGGATACGATCGACCAGATCAAGGTCATCAAGTTCGGTTCCTCCGATGCTCTCCGCGTCGGCGAAGAAGTCGTCGCGATCGGCAACGCACTCGGCTACGGCCAGTCCGTCTGCAACGGCATCGTCAGCGCCAAGGACCGCACCATCCACACATGGAACGACGAGACTTATTCCTATGACGACATGGAAGGCATGATTCAGACAGACGCCTCCATCAACCCCGGCAACTCCGGCGGCGCCCTGCTCAACATGAAGGGCGAGCTCATCGGCATCAACTCCGCCAAGTTTGCGGATGCGACCGTCGAAGGCATGGGCTACGCGATCTCGATTGACAAGGCGGAACCGATCCTCTCCGATCTGGCCAACGGCAGAAACTCCGATCCGATCGACGAACAGGGCCAGGAGAACGGCGATGAACAGAATCCGTTCAGCGATACGGAAGGCGGCGTCAAGCTCGGTATCCGCTGCATCGATATCACCAAAGAGCAGGCTTCACAGTACCATATGCCGCTCGGCATCTACATTGCCAGCGTGGACGCAGGCTCCCCCGCGGAAGCTGCCGGCCTCAAAAAGGGTGACATCATCACGAAGTTCAACGGTCAGGATGTGGCATCGGTCAATGAGCTGAAGGCCATGCTCGCCGAGCTTTCCGCAGGCGATTCCGCCGATGTCACCGTACAGCGCGAATCCCAGAACGTGTTCGGCGGCTCCGATGCCTATCAGGAAGGAACCCTGACGGTCACCTTCGGCAATTCTTCCGATTCTTCCGACAAACTTCCGGCCTGAGCGCCGGGCTGCGGCATACACGGCAAGTCAAAATCCATTAAAAGTCGGGCTGCAATTTGCAGCCCGGTTTTTTTGTCCTTAGCAGCTGAAAAAAGACTGAATGCTGCGCAGTTTCGTCACTCCCTTATAACATTTCACATGATGGATCATCAAGATCTGCATCCAAACGTTTCATTGACTTTCCGCCTGCCCGCGGTCTATCATGAAGTCATCACTTCTTACCGTTCTCCCGTCCGCGGAGAACTTCTCCCATCTCTTTTTTGCGAGGTATATCTATGACTTATCATGAATTCCGCTCGAATCTTCTGTCCCTCATCGAAACCGAACTCCCCGGCCTCTTCGCACTCTGCAGGCCATACCGCTGGGAAGCCCTTGAAACCGTGTTCCGCCGCCGGCTGGATCTGCATACTTCTCTGCCGACCTCAACGCTGACCGTCTCCGGATTATGTGAGTGCCTGACCGAAGACGAGCGGGATCTTTTCCTCGCTCTCTGCCGCGAACGGACCGGCATGGCGCGTGAAGCCTCTGTCCCTCCTTACATCATCTGTTCCAACAGGGCCCTGTATGAGATGTGTGTCCGGCAGCCGCTGGACCTGGATGCGCTGAAGAAAATCCACGGAATCGGGGAAAAAAATGCGGCTTCCCACGGAGACCGTTTTCTTGCCGTGATCCGGGAGCACGCAGCGAGCCATCCTGTCAGCTCCTCCGTTAATTAAGCGCCTGCAGCTGGTCTTTTCATAGGATCAGATGCTCCAGCCTGCGCTGGCATTCTGCAGCTGCGTCATGCGTCTGAAAAGACTGTTTTCTTTTGCAAAGAGTTCTGCCGGGCTTCCTTCTTCGGCCACCTTGCCATCCGAAAGAACAACGATCTTATCCGCCGCTTCC
>CACXFM010000198.1 GCA_902766955.1 uncultured Lachnospiraceae bacterium
CGGCAACTTCAAGGTCGGTATGATCCCGTACGCGTTTGAAGAAGGCATCGACACGATCCTGACGAACTCCCCGTCCTGGTGGGCAGTTTTCAAGAACGACAACACGGATGCAGCCAAGGCATTCCTTGACTGGCTGGCAACAGACGCAGGTCAGGAAATCCTGGTCATGAAGGGCGGCTTCATCAGCCCGTTCAAGTCCTGCACTTTCATCGCCGATGATCCGTTCGCTCAGACCATCGCCGATTACACGGCTGCCGGCAAGACATCTGCATGGCACTGGCTGAAGAACAAGTCCGGTCTTGACCAGAACGCAACAGGCCAGCTGTATCTGGACTATGCGCTGGGCAGCATTCCGGATGCGGAAGGCTTCACACAGGCCATGACTTCTGTTATCGCTGATTACTATGCATCATAATCCGCGGTTTCGCAGTTCTTTTAAAAATCACTGACAACTGGGGGCGGCGACAGACAGTCGCTGCCCCTTTTTGAGATCCGGGGGGATTTTCCATGAATGCTAATTCTGCTTCGCGCAAATTGCTTTCGCTTATCTGCCTGATCGGCGGAGCCGTCATGCTGGTGGTTTCGCTCGTGATGGATTTCAGCGGAAGCGGTACATCTTACAGGGGTGCCCTGCTTGTGATCGGACTGGTGGCACTGCTCGTCGGCCTTTATCTTTTCCCGACGCTGAAATATCACAGGAGAATAATCTACATTATTTTCCTTGTGCCGCTTCTTTTCACGTTTGTCGTCACGGTGATTATCCCGCTCTGCCTGGGTATCTTCTACTCCTTTACGGACTGGACCGGCATCCAGTACACCCAGTTTGTGGGCTTCGGCAATTATATTTCCATGTTCCAGGATCCGCAGTTTATCTGGTCGATCCTCATGACGTTTGTATTCGTCGTCGTGAACATGATCCTCGTCAACCTGATCGCGTTCCTGCTCGCACTGCTCTGCACCAACGGGATCAAGGGCGACGGATTCTTCCGCGCGGCGTATTTCCTGCCCAACCTGATCGGCGGTATCGTCCTCGGTTATATCTGGCAGTTCGTCTTTAACAACGTTCTGATTAATCTGACCAAGACGTCTCTTCTGGTGCAGACGAAGTCAGCCATGCTGGCGATCGTAGTCGTCTATATCTGGCAGTATGCCGGCTATATCATGCTGATTTATATCACCGGCCTCACACAGGTTCCGAAGGATGTCCTGGAAGCAGCCCAGATTGACGGCGCCAACGCGACCCAGACTCTGTTCCAGGTCAAGATCCCGATGATCGCGTCCACTTTCACGATCTGCACATTCCTGACACTGACGTCCGCGTTTAAGCAGTTCGACGTCAACCTCGCTTTAACGGGCGGCACGGGTTCCGCCATGTTCATGGGCAAATACCTGACGAGCGGCACGCAGATGCTGGCTCTGAATATCTACAACACCGCGGTTTCGAAGAATAATTACGCGCTTGGCCAGGCCAAGGCGGTTCTGTTCTTCATTATCCTTGCCTGCGTCTCGCTGATTCAGGTCCGCGTATCAAATTCGAGGGAGGTGGAGCTCTGATGGTAGGACAGGAGAGAAGAACAAGATCTTATATTCTGACGATCGTGGGGATCGTGATTGCCGCGTACATTCTGTTCCCCTTCTACCTCGTGGTCATGAACAGCTTCAAGGTTCAGGCGGATATCGTGGCGAGCCCGATCGCGGTCAAGGGTGCGTCCTTCGGCCAGTTTATCACGAACCTGAAGGCCGTCATCAATAACTCCAACTTCAACTTCTGGAGAGCGCTGTTCTCATCGGTTGTGATTACGGTGATTTCACTGGCGCTGCTGGCGCTGTTCGGCTCCATGGCGGGCTGGGTTATCAGCCGCAATAACAAGACGAAATGGGCGACCGCCATCTACATGGTGTTTATCGCCTCCATGATCATCCCCTTCCAGGTTGTCATGCTTCCGCTGGTTTCCACATTCCGCGATGCGGGCAACTTCGTCGGAGTGCCGATGCTCTCCACGATTCCCGGAATCATTTTCGCGTACTGCGGTTTCGGCGGCGCGATGACGGTGTTCATCCTGACCGGCTTCATCAAGGGCGTTCCGTATGACCTTGAGGAAGCGGCCGCGATCGACGGCTGCACTCCGGAGGGAACTTTCTTCCGGATTATTCTGCCGCTGCTCGCTCCGGTCATCACGACCGTGACCATCCTGAACGGCATGTGGATCTGGAATGACTATCTGCTGCCGTCCATGCTTCTCGGTCTGAACGGCAAGTACAAGACACTGCCGGTGGCGGTGCAGGCATTCGTCGGTTCTTATGTCAAGCAGTGGGATCTGATCCTGACTGCCGCACTGCTCGCGATCATTCCGATGATCATCGTGTTCCTGATCGGCCAGAAGCAGATCATGAACGGCATGATCGAAGGCGCGGTCAAGGGTTAATAATTTACAGATTAAGACGGGGAGCGTACAATGTTCTTTTGAAGGGGCATATGCTCCCCGTTTCTATTGTCCGGAGATACTGACGGAATCAAAAGGCGAACGATCATGAAGAATTTTTTTCAGATGGACGGACCTGTCATGCGGGCCATGAGCGATCTGTCCACACTGGTTATCCTGAATCTGGTGACGATGCTGTGCTGTCTGCCGGTTGTGACCGCCGGCGCCTCGCTCTCCGCCATGCATTACATCCTGATGCAGATGCCGGATGAGCAGGTCGGACATGTCATACCGGCATTTTTCAGACAGTTCCGGGGAAACTTAAGATGTTCGACGCTGCCGTGGCTGATCCTGCTTGCCGCCGGCGCCCTTTTCTATATGGATTACAGGGTGTTCGGCAGCGGGGATATGAACCGGGCCCTGGTGATCCCGGCGTATGCGGGGATGGGCGTCGTGCTGCTTCTCTATGTGTGGATGTTTCCGCTTCTGGCCAGATTTGACAATACAACGGCGGCCACACTTCGGAATACGATGATTCTGGCAGCGGGCAATCTGCCCCGCACACTGGCCATGGCGGCGATCAGCGCGGTTGTGCCGTTTGTTCTGACACAGTCTCTGCGGCTTCTGCCTCTCGCTTTTCTTGTGGGATTCACGCTTCCCGGGTATTTCTGCATGCTGATCTACAGGAGCGTGATCGAGGGACTGGTCGAGAAGGCGAAAGGGAAGAAAACGGACGGAGTTCAAAACGAGGAGGAGAAGGAGATATGATGAGAGCCAGCGGAATACTGATGCCTGTATTCAGCCTGCCGGGCAGATACGGCATTGGCTGTTTCTCCGATGCGGCTTACCGCTTTATCGATTTTCTGAAGGAGACGAAACAGAAGTACTGGCAGATTCTGCCGGTCGGCCCCACGGGGTACGGGGATTCTCCGTATCAGTCATTTTCGACGTTTGCGGGGAATCCGTACTTTATCAGTCTGGAGAAACTGATCGGGGACGGGCTTCTGACAGAGGAGGAATGTGATGCCGCCGGACTGGAGACGGACCCGCATTCCATCGATTACGGGCTGCTGTATTCAAAGCGCATGGCCCTTCTGCGGACCGCATTCGGGAGGAGCCGCCACCGCGAGGAGGCGGACTACGACCGCTTCTGCAGCGAAAATGCATACTGGCTCGGCGACTATGCCCTCTTCATGGCGGTCAAGGACGCCCACGGCGGCGCCGGCTTTGAATCCTGGGAGGAGGACATCCGGGAATACCGCCCGGAGGCCAGGGCCCGCTGGGAGGAGGAGCTCTCCGAGGAAGTTGCGTTCTATAAGTACATTCAGTATGAATTCCTGAAAGAGTACAGGGAGGTCCGCTCGTATGCCGCCTCGAAGGGAATTCTGATCATCGGGGATATTCCCATCTATGTCTCGCACGACAGTGCCGATTTCTGGGCGCACCGGCATCTCTTCATGCTGGATGAGAGAGGACGGATCCGCATGGTGGCGGGAGTGCCTCCCGACGGCTTCTCCGCGGACGGCCAGCTCTGGGGCAATCCGCTCTATGACTGGAAGAAGCACGCGGAGGAGGGGTATGACTGGTGGATCCGCAGAATCGGGAAATGCAGGGAACTGTTCGACGTGATCCGCATCGACCACTTCCGCGGGTTTGACGAATTCTTCGCGGTGCCTGCCGAGGATTCGACCGCGGCAAACGGCCACTGGGAGAAAGGGCCGGGCATGGAACTATTCCGCGCCATCGGGGAGCACTGCGGCGAGACTCCGATTATCGCGGAGGACCTCGGCTATGTCACCGATTCCGTGCGGCAGCTTGTGAGGGACACCGGCTTCCCCAATATGAAAGTGCTGGAGTTTGCTTTTGATTCCAGAGACTCCACGGGAGCGGCTGAATATCTGCCCTTCCGGTATCAGAGAAACTGCGTCGTCTATACCGGGACTCACGATAATGAGACGGTGAAAGGCTGGCTCGACAGTATTCTGCCGGAAGAGCTCCAGCAGGTGAAGGAGTTTCTGGATGTCCGGACGGAGGATCCGGACGAGATCGTCGATAAAATGGTCATGACCGCACACGCATCGGTGGCGGATCTGAGCATCATTCCTCTGCAGGATTATCTGCGTCTGGATAATTCCGCGAGGATCAATCACCCTTCGACCCAGGGAACCAACTGGAAATGGCGGACTGCGGAGGACGTATTTACGCCGGACCTTAAGAGGCGGATCCTGAAGCTGATGAAGCTGTACGGACGGGAGAGTGAATGAAGAAGGCATCTGACATGAATCACGGGGAGGAGCGGTACGCGGGGACGATCAACGCCTGTTTTACCGGATATATCGTACAGGCGATTGTCAACAACTTCGTTCCGCTCCTGTTCCTGACTTTCCAGCGGACATACGGGATCCCGCTGTCGCAGATTACACTGCTTACGACATTGAACTTCGGCATCCAGCTGCTTGTGGATCTTGTGTCCGTCTTTTTTGTGGACCGGGCGGGATACCGGGTCTGCATGGTCGCGGCGCATGTGGCGGCCTCGCTGGGGCTTCTGCTCCTGACGGTTCTCCCGGGGATCATGCCTCCGTTTGCGGGGATCCTGCTGTCCGTGATCGTCTATGCGATCGGCGGGGGGCTTCTGGAGGTGCTCGTCAGCCCGGTCGTGGAGGCCTGTCCTTCGGCCAATAAGGAAAGCGCGATGAGCATGCTGCATTCCTTCTACTGCTGGGGCCATGTGGGCGTCGTGCTCCTTTCCACGGTCTTCTTTCATTTTGCGGGAATCGGGAACTGGCGGGTGCTCGCGCTGATCTGGGCGGTGATCCCGGCGGTCAATGCATATGTGTTTACGAAGGTCCCGATTGCATCCCTGATCAGCGAGGGGGAGGAGGGGCTCACGGCGCACGGGCTGTTCCGCATGAAGCTGTTCTGGATTCTGTTTGTGATGATGGTCTGTTCCGGGGCCAGTGAGCAGGCGGTGAGCCAGTGGGCATCCGCGTTTGCCGAGAAAGGACTCGGGATCAGCAAGACGGCGGGAGATCTCGCGGGACCGCTCTCGTTTGCGCTCCTGATGGGCGCATCCCGTGCATTCTACGGGAAATACGGGGACCGCATCGATCTGGACCGCTTTATGACCGGAAGTTGTCTTCTGTGTATACTGGCATATGCCGGAACCGCTCTTGCGCCGGTGCCCGCGCTCAGCATGCTGTCCTGTGCACTGTGCGGACTCTCGGTGGGAATCATGTGGCCCGGCACCTTCAGCAAGGCTTCCGCATCCATCCCGTACGGAGGGACCGCCATGTTTGCGCTGCTTGCCCTGGGCGGGGATCTGGGATGCTCCGGAGGACCGACTCTGGCGGGGTTCGTGTCGAGCATGGCCGGCGACAATCTGAAAACGGGAATTCTCTCATGTGTGATCTTTCCCGTGCTGCTCTGCGCCGGAGTCTGCCTCTGCAGGAAAGAAGTTTCCCGTGACGGGATTTGAGGGGGGATGGGATTGCTATGAATATGAAAAAGAAACTACTGTATCTGGCGGCGGGGACTGCTGTCGTGTGCGTCGTGATTCTTCTGTTCTTCCGGACTTCCGTTTATACCGGTATCCTGAAGAGGGGTGCCGGGATCCTGATGCCGTTTATATACGGGGCCGTGATCGCCTATCTGCTCTGTCCGGTAAGCGCCTGGATTGAGCGCGGGAGCATGAAGCTCTTAAAGGGCTTCGGGGAGCGGCATACAAACCTGGTCCGCTTGCTCTCGGTCCTGGCTGCAGTTCTGCTCTTTCTGGTGCTCCTGATCCTGCTTCTCGTGCTCGTCCTGCCGGAGGTGTCGGCCAGCATCACGGCGCTGATCGCGAAGCTGCCGCAGGCGATGGCCGGATTTGAGGACTGGGTTGCAAACCTCGATCAGGGCAGCATGTCCCACGAACTGGTCGTGCAGATTCAGAATGCGGCAGAGACCCTGTCGGGCTACGTCAGCGGATTTCTGGAAAGCGACCTGCAGCCGGCCATTCAGTCCGTGCTGAAGGATGTGAGCTCCAGCATCCAGGGGCTTCTCGGGGTGATCAAGAATTTCGGCCTCGGCTGTATCGCGGCCATCTATCTCATGATCTCGCGGGAGAAGTTTCTCCATCAGGCGAAGCTTCTGGTCTACGCGGTATTCCCGGAGAAGACGGCGGAGTGGATCGAGCGCGAGGTGAAGCTGACCGACTGGATGTTCAGCGGCTTCGTCCAGGGCAAGATTCTGGATTCGTTTGTCATCGGGGTGATCTGTTTCGTGTTCATGGTGCTGACGGGTCTGCCTGACGCGATGCTCATCAGCGTGATCGTCGGGGTGACAAATGTGATTCCGTTCTTCGGTCCGTATCTCGGGGCCATTCCCTCGGCGCTGCTTCTGCTGATGAGGTCTCCGGTCCAGTGCCTCATCTTTGTCGTTTTCATCATTGTGCTCCAGCAGTTTGACGGGAATGTGCTGGGGCCCGCCATCCTCGGAGACCGGCTGGGCATATCCGCTTTCTGGATCATGTTTTCGATCATCGTTTTCGGAGCCCTGTGGGGACTGCCCGGGATGCTCGTCGGGGCGCCTGTCTTTGCCGTCCTCTATGATCTGGCCGGAAAGAGCATTTTCACCGGACTGAAAAAGAAGGGACTGGACGGGATGGCGCAGGAGTATGAGGCGCGCTTCGGCTCGAAAGCCCCGGAGAAAGACCGGGGAGGCCGCAAGCGGAAGAAGAAGGCGGAACGCGGCGGGGATGCTTGAGAGGCCGCCGGAACTGCAAGAGGCAATGTGCTGGCTGCGGCTGACGGATCCTGAAACGCGGTTACGCAGAAAACGGATCACAAAATATAACCAAGTGATGCTGATAATATAGCGTGGTGGATTATACAATGAGGTTATTGTGACTATGTAATAACTTTTGAGCGGCGCGAAATACAGCTATGACAGACACGTTATATTGTCTGCTGCAGCCATTATATAAAAACAGAAACGATACGGCAGGGGGTGCTTTTGCGCCTCCTGCTTTTGCCTTCTATACCTCATACAAAGAGGGCCCGCAAAGCCGATTTTTGGTAAAAATCATTAAGAATTTATGATTTTTCCAAAAAATACACTGTTCGATTTGGTGAAAATGCTGTATTATGGAAAGACAACGGGAGTAACAATGAGGGGACTGTACGGATTTTGAAGGGCTTCGTGCAGGCAGATAAATTCTGTGGCAGACACAGGAGAGAGGATGAAAGGGATGGAAGATCAGCGTAAGAAAAAACTGGCGTTTATCGTGCTTGCGATCGCGGAGGCAGTAGTGATTCTGCTTCTGCTTGTCGTGCCGGCCGTCCAGAGGAGCAGCGCCTATAAGCGCGCATCCGGTTTGCTGAACGACGGCAATTACGAGGAGGCGATCGTGGCCTTCACGGAATTGAAGGACTATAAGGACAGCCGGGCGCAGAGCGAACAGGCCAAGCTTCTTCTGGCCAACCGGTCCCTTGAAAACGGCGATTATGATACGGCGGCCGTGCAGTTTGCGGCGCTTGAGGAAACAGAGGACAATGCGGAAAGCCTGAACGCCTCCCGCTATGACGTGGCCAAGAAGGCGATGGAGGCCGGGGACTATGAGGCTGCGGCAGCCATGTTCGCCAAGCTGGGCGCTTACAGCGACAGCGCGGAGATGATCACGGAGGCACATTACGGCCATGCGGCGAAGATGCTCGAGGACGGCGAATACGCGGCGGCGGTCGAGGAGTTTACCGCACTGAACGGATACAAGGACAGCGATGAGCTTCTGAAGGAGGCAAAGTACCAGATGGCGGCTGAGGCGGTGGAGGATAATTCTTTCATCAACGCCATCGAGATTTATACCACGCTCAGCGACGAAGGTTACAAAGACAGCAGCAGCAAGATCACGGAGACAAAGTACCAGCAGGCCGAGTATTATTTCGAACACGGCGAGTATGCGGCGGCGGACGAAGCATTCCGGTCTCTCGGTGACTATCATGACAGTGTCGCGAGACTTCTGGACGTCCGCAGTGCGGAGGCGGAAGAGGAAGCGAAGAACGGCAATTATGACAAGGCGCTCGAACTTTACTACGGGCTGTTCGGATACGGCTCGAGTGTTGACAGAATTTATACCCTGAAGTATCAGGAAGCGCTGCGCGCGCAGCAGGGCGGCGATTATAACCGGGCAATCGAAGCATTCACGGCTCTCGGCGATTATAACGACAGTGCTGCACAGCTGACGGAGACCAGATATCAGGCAGCCGGCAAGAAGTTTGAGGACGGCGAGTATGCGGAAGCCCTGGAATCCTACAAGAAGCTTGGAAGCTACAAGGACGCCGGACGGATGGCTGTCGAGTGTGAGGCGATGATGGCATCCGGCGGCACGGAATCCGGTGCGGAGCCGGCGGCAGAATCCATGGC
>CACXFM010000199.1 GCA_902766955.1 uncultured Lachnospiraceae bacterium
ACGATCAGTCTGGTTTCCATGTCAACCGGCTGAACTAAAGAAGCGACGATAACGGCCACCATACCGGCCACGGAGCCTGTGGAAAGGTCGATACCTTTGGACAGAATCGCAAACATAACGCCGAAGGTCAGAATGCCGCGGATGGATTCAGACTCGAACAGGGTCTGAATATTCATCGGTGTGAGGAATGCCCAGCGGTGAATCCGGAAGTAGATGAGGAAGTTCATGATCAGAACCATGCCGATCAGGACCACCCAGATCGAATTCTGGGATAAAAACTTTTTTGCGTCAAAACCCTGTGATTTGTTCATGCTGTTTCTCCTACCTTTCCAGTGGCATATTTCATAATCAGCTCATCAGTCGCTTCCTTGCGGTCCAGAATACCGGTCATTTCACCCTCGTGCATGACCAGAACCCTGTCTGACATTCCGAGGACCTCCGGCATCTCCGAAGAAATCATGATAATTGCTTTCCCTTCTCCCGCCAGCTGTGAAATCAGGGTGTGTATTTCGGCCTTCGCGCCGACGTCGATACCTCTCGTCGGCTCGTCCATGATCAGGATATCGGGATCCGTCAGAAGCCATCTCGCGACAAGAACCTTCTGCTGATTGCCGCCGGACAGATTCATAATCAGCTGCTCAAGCGTCGGTGTCTTGACATTGAGTTTCTTTACGTATTCCTCTGCATCGGAGCGCATCTTGCGGTGATTCAGCAGGAATCCGTAGCGCTTCAGGCTCATATTTGCCAGAACGGTATTCATGGCCACGCTCTGCAGGCCCACAATGCCGTTGCCTCGCCTGTCTTCCGTCAGAAGTCCGATCCTGTTCTCGATCGCATCCTTCGGACTCCTGATGTTGAGTTCCTTGCCGTCTTTATAGACTTTGCCGCCCGTCCTCTGGCGCATTCCGAAAATCGTCTCGACGACTTCCGTTCTGCCCGCGCCGACGAGTCCCGCGAAACCGAGGATCTCACCTTTGTGCAGCTCGAAGGAGACATCATGGAACGCCTTGCCGGAGCTCAGATGGTCTACCTTCAGAACAGTTTCTCCGATCGGACATTCCACCTTCGGGAAAATGTTGGTCATCTCACGTCCGACCATCATGGTAATAACTTTATTTACATCCAGATTTGCGGCTCTGTCCGTGGCGATGTATTCGCCGTCGCGGTACACCGAGATATCGTCGGAAATCCGGAAAATTTCGTCCATCTTATGCGAAATGTATATGATGGCGACATTCTTCTTCTTAAGGTCCTCGATAATGCGGAACAGATGCTCCACTTCCGATTCCGTGATAGCGGAAGTCGGCTCGTCCATAATAACGACTTTGGAGTCGTAGGAAACTGCTTTGGCGATCTCGACCATCTGCATCTTGGCGACGGTCAGGTTGCCCATCTTTTCATCCGGATCCAGATCCAGACCCAGACGGTCAAAAAGTTCCTGTGCGCTCTTGCGCATTTTGGCATGATCCACCATCACCGCATTTTTCATGGGCAGGCGGCCGAGCCAAAGATTTTCGCAGACAGGTCTCTCGGGAACAGGTGACAGTTCCTGGTGAATCATGGAGATACCTGCTTTGATGGCCTGTGTGGGTCCGGCAAAATTGACCTTCTTCCCGTCAAATATAATTTCACCGAAAGTGGCTTTGTAGATGCCGATCAGGCATTTCATCAAGGTGGATTTTCCCGCGCCGTTCTCCCCCATCAGTGTGTGCACGGTACCGGGCCGCACCTGGAGGTTGACGCCCTTGAGCGCTTTGACGCCCGGGAATTCCTTCACGATGTTTTTCATCTCAAGGATGTATTCACTCATAGCTGCACGCCTTTCTTATGAAATTGTGAGACAGGGGTAAAGCCTTAAACCCCTGTCTCATCGATACCATTACTGATAGTCAGCTACGTTGCTGGCATCTACCGGCTCGAACGGAACCCATACGATGTACGGATTCTCAGAGTCGATTTCATACTCTGTTCCTTCGTTGATCGGAGCGCCGCTCAGAAGGTTGATGGCTGCCTGCATAGCGCCGGAGCCCTGGCCCTTCGCGTTCTGGAAAACTGTCATATACATTTTGCCTGCAGCAACGGCAGCAGCGCCGTCAGCCGTGCAGTCGATGCCGACGATCGGGACGGAAGCCGGATCCATGCCGACATTTTCCATAGCCTCGATAGCGCCGAGAGCCATCGCGTCGTTGTTGGAGATGATGCAGTCGAACTCTGTGCCGGCTGTCAGCAGCGGTGTGATCATGTTCATAGCTTCGGCGCGGTCATACTTGCAGGCCAGCGGAGCGGAAGCTTCTGTCGCTGTGATGCCGCCGTCTTCCAGAGCCTTCAGCACGGAAGCGGTACGGTTCGTTGTGGATGTCTGGCCGAGAATACCATTGAGGAGGATATACTTGATTTCCTTCTGGCCCTTCTCTTCGAAATACTTCACAAGAGCCTCGCCCTGATACTTGCCGGATGTCATTTCGTCAGATCCGACATAAACAGCGTTCTCATTCAGAAGTCCCATGTCATCCGGAGTTCTGTTGACGAAGACAACCTTCATGTCGCCGGCAGCTTCAAGAATAGCGGAAGCCTGTGACGGGTCAACCAGGTTTACGATGATGGCCTTCTCGCCTGCGTTCTTCGCCGTCTGTACGAACTGGATCGCCTTGGAGGAGTCAGAGATGCAGTCAACAGTGTTCATGTTGTAGCCCTGCTCCTTGGCAGCAGCTTCGGCAGCGTCCACGAGCGTTGACAGCCATTCATCTCTCTGGGAAAGAACCAGCGTGATGTTCTTGTCTGTATCCGCCGCGTTAACTGCGAGCGCCATCGACAGTGTCATAGCTGCGCATGCGATGAGGGATACGATCTTTTTCATTTTCATTCTCTTTACCTCTTTCTTTCTTTTTAGTTGTGTGTGCGAGCACATGTTCACGAGCACATCCGCAAGATCATAATATCATACGCCAAAACCCTCTGACAACATTATTTTGCATTTTTCATGCATTACACAATTTTACCTGATATTTTTTGTTCATTTTCACGTTTTTTAATAGCGTCTGACAATTTTAGCCTGTGATGTGTCATTATGTTCATGTGCACATCATCCCAATAAATGCTGCCTTTTTACCAAAAGAAATATGATTTTCTCCATTCTTTTATATCGGACGGTGCGCAAAAGGGATGCACATTCGCACATTCAGATATATTTTTTCAGAGATTCATATGATATGATATGTGTAAGCAGGACATTCGCATCTGATTCCCGTCAGGCGGACACGTCCGTCTATACATCAAAAAACCATTCGTTATAAGGAGGTCTTTCATGGCCGTTACCTTAAAACAAATCGCGGATGCCGCAGGAGTATCCCGCGGGACAGTCGACCGCGTCATCAATAAGCGGGGCCATGTGAGGCCCGAAGTGGAAAAACGGATTCTGCAGATTGCCAAAGATCTTCACTACCGCCCGAATCCTTACGGCCGGGCCCTCGTCAAAAGTACCAAAACCTCAAAAATCGGCGTCATCTGCCAGTTCGGGGAAACACCTTTCATGAAGTTGGTGGTGGAGGGAATCGAACAGGCCAGAAAAGAGATTACGGCCAGGGGGTCCGAGGTCATCATCAAAACCATCGATTCCTATGATACCGACAGGACATTGACCGCCATTGACCGCATGCTTTCGGACGGTGTTGAGGGACTCGCCCTGACGGCGGGGCCGGCACCGGAACTCCAGGAGAAACTCCGCGAAGTCATCAAAAGCGGCATTCCCGTCATTACCTTTAATACGGATTCAAAAGAAAGCGGACGCCTGAGTTATGTAGGGCTCGAAAACTACCGGGCCGGAACTGTCTGTGCCGGTCTTATGGGTTCCGCGCTCCGGGACGGCGGACTGATCCTCCCCATCTCCGGCTATCTGGAAAACTATGCGCACTCAAGAAGGATGCTCGGCTTCCGGGAGACAATCGCCATGCAGTTTCCTTCTATTACACTTCTTCCCGCAGAACTGTGCCACGACACGGATGCCGTAGCGGAAGAAATCGTGCACCGCGCGCTGCGTCTGAATCCGGACATTAAGGGGATCTATATTTCCGGCAACGGGCAGCACGGCGTCTGTGAAGCGCTGCGCGCCGAGGGTCTGGCGGGAAAGATCTGCCTGATCGTCTACGATCTCACGGAGCGCAACAAAAACGAGCTCCGGAACGGCACCATCGATTTCCTGATTGATCAGAACGCATTCGAACAGGGCTACCGTCCCGCCATGCTTCTGTACAATCTCCTGATTCTGGGGCAGCCGCCCGAAAAGGAATTTTATTTTACGGATATTCATATTATGAACCGGTTCTGTCTCTGAACCGGAAGCAGATCGCTTCTGCCCTTTTCAAAAAAATAAAAAACAGCTTGTGTTCACGAGCACACGATGCTATAATCGGTGGCAGAATACAAACCGCCGCAATATTACGAAACACATACGGCGGTAAAGGAGCATACTGCCGGGCAGATTCCGCATTTAATTTGTAATCGCAGTAGCTTGTATGTAAATAACAGGAGGTCAGATAAGTTATGGAACTTAAGATCTGTGTAGTTGGCTGCGGCATGATCGGCCGTGAACACATTGAAAGAATTCAGAACAGAATCCGCGGCGCTCAGGTTGTCGCCGTATGTGATGTTGTCGCTGACAACGTAAAGAAGGGCGCAGAGATCGCCGGTGCGGGCGTTGCGACCTATTCTGATTTTAACGAAGCCATCAATGACGCCAATGTCAACGCCGTGCTGGTCACGACCCCGGGACAGTTCCACAAGGGACCGGTTCTCGCAGCCATCAAGGCAGGCAAGCCCGTCTTCTGCGAAAAGCCGCTGGCAAACGAAGCCGCTGACTGCAAGGAAGTCGTAGATGCGGAAATCGCTTCCGGCAAGCATCTGGTCCAGGTCGGCTTCATGCGCCGCTATGACCGCGGTTACAGACAGGTCAAGGAACTCCTTGATTCCGGCAAATTCGGTGCTCCGATGGTTGTCAAGTGCACACACCGCGCTGACGGCGTTGCAGAGAGCTACACAACCGCCATGGCTGTTACGGATACCGCCATCCATGAAATCGACGTTCTTCCGTGGCTGATCAACGATCAGTGGGATGAAGTCCAGTGCATTATGCCGAAGAGATCCGCAAAGGCTCACGAAGGCCTTCAGGATCCGCAGGTCATGATCATGAAGACCAAGAGCGGCATCGTTACTGTCCTTGAAGTCAACGTCAACTGCGGCTTCGGCTATGACATCAACTGCGAAGTGGTCTGCGAGAACGGCGTCGTCAATCTTCCGTGCCCGTCCTTCCCGACCGTCAGATATGCAAACAACATTTCCACAAAGATCGAGGACAACTGGATTCTCCGTTTCATCGATTCCTACGATGTGGAGATTCAGGACTGGGTCGATCACGCCGCAAAGGGCGAGACGGCAGGCTCCTCCGCATGGGACGGCTATGTTGCATCCATCACGGCTGACGCGCTCGTGAAGTCCCAGACTTCCGGCACATTTGAGAAAGTCGTCACCGGCGAGACACCTGATTTCTATAAAAAATAATAAAGGAGACAAACCATGAAGATCGGTTTTAATGAAGGCTGCAATCGTTTCTGCGAAAACCACTCCGTTCTTGAGGATCTGAAGCTCTGCGAAAAGTACGGATTCGATTATATTGACGTTCAGTCCGAATGCCTCGACAGAGAGCTTCCGGAAGGCAAGTACACACTGGAAGATCTCGGCGATTTCTTCCGTACGCATAATCTGAAGATGCTGTCCTACAACGCTCTCGTCTTCTTCAACATGAAGCAGACCCAGGAAGAGAAGGACGCCGTCATGGCAGAGCTCGATGAGATCATCCGCCGCTGCGAAATCCTCGGCTGCAAGATGATCGTCGTCGTTCCGTCCATGGACATCCCGGTTCAGGCCACCCTCGACGAAATCAAGGCTGACGCGGTTGCGGTTCTCCGCCAGATGGTCGAGAAAGTGGAGCCTCACGGCATCAAGCTTTCCATCGAGTTCATCGGCCAGCCGACCATGACCATCAACCGCTTCGAGGATGCTTACGCCATCGTTCAGGAAGTCAACCATCCGCTCGTCGGCCTCACGCTCGACCAGTACCACTTCCACGGCATGGCTTCCAGCTTCGAAGCTCTTGAGAAGGCTGACGGCAAGAAGATCTTTGTCTGGCATCTGAACGGAACCGAGAATGTTCCCTGCGGCGCTGCCTACAACACCGACGAAAAGAGACTGTGGCCGGAAGAACCGGGTGACTGCCTGGATCACAAGCGCTTCGCTGACACACTGAAGAAGATCGGCTTCGAAGGCGATGTCTGCACGATGGAAGTCTTCCGTCCGGATTACTACAAGCTCACGAACGAAGAGAACATCAAGACAGCTGCGGAGAGAACAAGAGCTCACGTCGAGAAATACTGGTAAATCTTACTCTTCATAATTTGAATCTTGACTACATGACTTTATACGCAGGGAGCCTTTTAAGGTTCCCTGCGTATTGCTTTGCACAGATCAAAGAGTCGCTTTGCGACTCTTTGTGCGCTGGTGCGCGCCTGCTTTAGCAGGCAACTACCTCGCTCGAAAGCCCGGGCACTGTATAAAGCCTGAATCTCTGAAACCAGTTTAAGTAAAGTATACGATGTATTTCACCATCAGTACATAGTGGCAGAAAGTTCCGGCCATGATGAACACATGAAAGATTTCATGTGAGCCGAAATAGATATGTCTTTCGTCAAACGCCTTCGGCTTCAGCGCATAGATCACCGCTCCCACCGAGTAGGCGATGCCGCCGGCCAGAAGCCAGAGAAATGCACTCCGCGGCAATGCGCTGAGAATCGGTCCCATCGCGAAGACGCACAGCCATCCCATCATGATATAAAGCAGAGAGGATACCCACTTCGGGCAGGTGATCCACAGAAGCTTCATCGCGACGCCCCCGGCCGCAAGCACCCAGATGGCGATGAGCAGAGGAATCCCGACACTGCCGCGCAGCGCCGTCAGGCAGACCGGCGTATAGGTGCCGGCAATCATCAGGGAAATCGAGGAGTGGTCGATCTTCCTGCACACGGTCGTGGCCCTGAGGCTCCCCACAATCGTGTGATATGTGCTGCTTGCCGCGTAGAGGACACATGACATAATGACAAAAATGATCATACCGGTGACCGTATAGCCCGATCCGTACGCTGCAGCTCTCCCGATCAGCGGGCCTGCACCCACTGCCGTCAGAATCAGCCCGGCGAAATGCGTCAGCGCGGAGCCCGGTTCCCTGATCTTCAGGGAGATCGTCTCGGGACGCTCTCCGAATCTGGTGTTTTCCTTAAAACGTTCGCTCTTAAAAAGGCCTGCTCCGGCGGCTGCCGATCCTGTCATGGTTTTTCTCCTTCCTTTACATAGTTTTTGTTACTACCTAATGGTGTTATTATAATACACCGTTAGTCAGGAAGTGTCAAGCCATGATCTGGTTTTCAATACTACTTCTCATCTCCTGTCGCCAATCAGCACTTTTACTCTTCGCGGACCGAGCCCGACAGATCCGGGATCGCCGAGCAGTTTTTCCTCTCCCTCTGCAGCGGAAAAGCCCCCGGAGTCAAAGACAAGCTTCCATGACATGCCGGCCGGGATGACCGGGAGCTTCAGGCAGTGCTCCTCCCAGTGTGCATTGACCGCGAGATAGATAAAAGAATCCCGCTCCGTCCCGAACCGCTCATGGTCTTCCGCAAACATGCAGGCAAATACGAGGGCTGCCGCATTCTCATCCAGCTGCCAGGGCTCTTCTCCGTGGAAGGACAGTTCCGGATATCCCGTGCCGTTATAACCGGCCTGATAGTCCGTGCTCCTGAGCACGGGATGCGCCTTCCGGAAGGCAATCAGGTTCCGGACATACGTAAACAGCGCCCTGTTCTTTTCCAGATCGGCCCAGTTCAGCCAGGAAATCTCGCTGTCATGGCAGTAAGCGTTATTATTGCCCTGCTGTGAATTGGCAAATTCGTCTCCTGAGAGAAGCATGGGGATCCCCCTGCTCATCAGAAGAACCGTCAGCATGTTTTTCATCTGGCGCATGCGCAGGGCAAGGATTTCCGGATCGTCCGTACCTCCCTCCGCGCCGCAGTTCCAGCTGTCATTGTCATTGCAGCCGTCCCGGTTGTCCTCCCCGTTGGATTCATTATGCTTGTCATTATAGGAGACAAGGTCATACAGCGTAAATCCGTCGTGACAGGTCACGAAATTGACGGAGGAGGCCGCGTTCCGTTCATCGTAGAGATCTTCGGACCCCCGGATTCTCCTGTACAGTTCCGGCGCGTACTCCGCACCGCCTTTGATGAATCTGCGCAGACAGTCGCGGTATCTGCCGTTCCACTCGGCCCAGCGGCCGCAGGGCGAGAAATCACCGACCTGGTACAGTCCGCCGGCATCCCAGGCTTCCGCGATCAGAAGCGTTTTCCCGAGGACCGCGTCCTGTGCAATCATATCGATGAGAGGCGGGTCGATCATCGGCTGTCCGTCCTCTCCTCTGGACAGAACGGACGCCAGATCGAAGCGGAATCCGTCTACGTGATAGGCACTGACCCAGTACCGGAGACAGTCCAGCACCACATTCCGCACGACCGGATCGTTGCAGTTCATGGTATTCCCGCAGCCGCTGAAATTATAGTAGCTGCCGTCGGGAGCCAGCATATAGTAGGTGCTGTTGTCGATCCCGCGATAGGAAATCACGGGCCCGCTTTCACCGCCTTCAGCCGTGTGGTTGAAGACGACGTCCAGAATGACCTGGATCCCGTTCCGGTGCAGACGGCGGATCATGCTTTTCAGTTCATCCGCCTCCATGCCGTATCTGGCCGATATGGAATAACCGGCCTTGGGCGCGAAGAAGCAGACGGTCGAATAGCCCCAGTAATTGAGCAGCCGCCGGCCGTTATAAGTCCGCCTGTTCTCGAATTCGTCGAATTCAAAGACCGGCATGAGCTCGACACAGTTGACGCCCAGTTCCTTCAGATAGGGAATCTTCTCCGTCACTCCCTCATACGTGCCGCGGTATTTTACGCCGCTTGCGGGATGCGCGGTAAATGATCTCACGTGGAGCTCATAGATGACCAGCTCCTGCGGCCTGATCTCAAGCGGTTTGTCTCCGTCCCAGTCATAATCCTCCCGTATGAACTGCCCTCTGTGTGGAAAGGGATCTTCCGGGTCAGGTTTTTTCCCCCAGACCGTTCTGCCGGAAACTGATTTCGCATATGGATCCAGCAATATCCGGGACCGGTCAAAGCGGTCTCCCTCCTCCGGACAGTACGGTCCGTCAAACCGGTAGCCGTATTCCGTCGTCTCGGGATTGATGCCGAATACCATCATCGTGTAGACATGACCGATCCGGAACTCCTCGGGAAAAGGAATCTCGACAAACGGTTTCTTCTGCCCGTGATGAAAGAGGACAAGCGTGCAGCCGGACGCACGCTTCGAAAAAATGCTGAAGTTGACGCCCTCGTCAATGATCGTGGCGCCAAACGGAAAAACGCGTCCCACGCGGTATGACAACTTCCCGATCCGATTGGTGGGAAATGTATCAATCAGCTTCATATCTGCTCCGTCCTTTTATCTGATCACAATCTCGGCCTCAAACTGATAAGTCAGAACCGCAGTCAGTTTCTTTTTCATATATGTCCCCTTCTTTATTATAATAAGGGAAGAACATCCCTTTTAAGATCTGTTCTTCCCCACACATGTGTTCCGTCCATATCTAATTCAAGAACGCCTCGGCGTTCTTGCCGCGCCGCGCACGGTGCGTTAGCACCATCTTCATCTGAGCGCGGCTGCGATCCGCCGGAGGCTGCACTTTCAGCAGGGGATTGCACCCACTGCTGAAAGTTGTCAGGAAATCAGCTTCGGATACTTCCCGTCCATCTGATAATACCCGCTGTCCACAAGCACTTCGCGGAAATTGTCGGCGGTCACGCTGACGGGCTCCAGAAGGAACGAACGGACGATTTTACTGCCGTTTACGTAATTCGTCGTGTCATATTTGCAGTCGAAGTCCCATTTGCTCCGCTCGATAATACTGCTGTCCGTATACTCGTCATTCATCAGCGAAATGCCGATGTCGCAGGCCGCTGCCGCCTCCTCGCAGACCGCGGTAAAGACCGTCATTTTCTGCTTTCCGTCGATAATCCGGGCCAGTGCGGCCTCGTCCGCTCCCGAGCCGGTCACAAGGACCCGGTTCCTGCCGCTGTATTCCGAATCGATTGCATTCCCAATGCCGAGCGCGACGGCATCCGTCCCGCCGAGCACCGCGTCGAGCTGTGTTTTTCCGGTATAATGTTCGTTCAGAACCGCCTTCATGCGCTCCTCAGCGCTCTCGGAGGTCCCTCCGCGTGTACAGGTCTCGGAAAATGTCACCTGTCCGGAAGGAATCCGTATGGCTCCGACGTCCAGATACGGTTTCAGGGTATCGTACGCGCCGTTGAAAATAAAACCGGACGCGGCATCATCAGGATTTCCGGCTGCCAGCTCAATATTATAAACCTTGCCTGCATCGTCCAGCTTCACTCCCAGTCCGTCGATGACGGCTTTGGCCTGCAGCACGCCGATCTGGTACTGATCCGCAATGACGGCGCAGGTGACCTTGTTCGTATTTCTGATCAGGGATCCCAGTGACAGCACCGGGGGCAGCGGGGCTTCCTGCTCATCTTCCGGGAGCTCCTCACCGGATTCCGGGACTGCCTGCTTGACGAGCGAGTTGGCCAGCGTGTCCGGATCCACGGGAGCCGCGATCAGCAGGTCGCAGTCATTGGCCAGAAGACGCTTGACGTCCTCTCCCTGTCTGGCAGCGCTGTTGCCGCAGTACAGGATCTCCGTCTCATATCCCTGCCGGTAGAAACTCTCCTTCAGATACTCCGCGTCCCTGCGCCAGATGGCCGATTCTTCCGAAGGCAGCGAGATTCCGACCTTTTTGCCGTTCATCTCCACCACCGTCTCCGCTTTTGATTCCACTTCCGCGACCGGTGCCTCCTCCTGTTTGCCGCAGCCCGTGCCGAGAAGCACAAGGACTGCAAGAGCGAGTCCGGAAACTCTGCGGTTCCACATTTTTTTCATATCCGATACAATCTCTTTCGTCTGCCGGTCTGAACGATCCATATCGACAATGCTCCAATGTTTATTATCTCATACCGGAATACAAAACACAATCTGCGAAATTCCTTTAAAAACACCTGCAGAAAGTAAAAACTGTGTTATACTAATGCGTGCTGAACACACCCGGAGGTTAACATGAAAAGAAACAAAAACCTGATTGCGGCAGCCGTCTGCGCCGCCGCTGTTCTTGCCGTGATCCTGCTGGTTGTTCCCAGACTCACCCGGGGCAGTACCGGCAGAGACCAGGCTCTGATCGAACAGGGAATCGCTTATCTCAGGGATCTGGAATCACGGGATATTTCCGTGGTCCAGAACGCCGTCAAGGAAGTCCGCATGGCCAAAGCCAGAGCACAGGTGGAAGAGCGGCTCGCAAAGCTTGAAAATGACGAGCTCGACCTGTGGGCTTGCTTTGACGACGCCGTGATTCTGGGCGACTCGAGAGCGGACGATTTCGAATACAACGGTTTCCTCCCCAGGTCCAAAATCCTGGCTGCTCTCGGCGACTACTGCCTTGATGCGGAAGATTATCTGGATCAGGTCGAAGAGACCAACCCGTCGCAGATCATCTTTACCTACGGCATGAACGACGTCGACGGCATCTGGAACAACGCCGAGGATTTTATCTCCGCCTACGCAAAGGTCATCAATGAATTCCGCGACCGCGTGCCGAATGCGGAATATTATGTGTGCTCCATTATTCCGGCCAACCAGCACGCCATAGACAATGATCCGAATTATGAGAATATCCCGGAATATAATGATGCCATCCGCCAGATGTGCACGGATCTCAATGTCGTCTTCATTGATCTCGACGATCTGATGGTCGGACACGAAGATCTCTACGATACGGACGGCCAGCATTTCTTCCCGGAGCTCTATCCGCTCTGGGCCAAGAGCATGCTCCGAAGCATCTTTGAGTACGAGGGCGGCCTCATGGGCGAGCAGGCTGCGGAAGAAGCCGAAGAATTTTTGGAAACCGATGTAACGGACAGTACCGGAGAAGCGTAACGATGCCACAGATGAATAATCAGGATATGCCGAGAAGAACCCGCAGTTCCGGACAGATGCGGAAGGACGTGCGGCGCAGAAGGACTCCGGACGCGGGAACATCCCGCCGCACGGACAATCTGCGGAGAGATAGAACAAAACCGGCGGCCTCAAAGCGGGACGCAGCTCCCGCCGGAAAGAGAACGGAAGCCGGAATGAGCGCGGAGGCCCCGCGCAGGGCTGCTTCCGCAAAAAGGAGCAGGGCGGGAATCCCGGGTTCTGCTTTCGCCAGAAGGAACAGAGCAGGAATCCCGGGTTCTGACTCCGCCAGAAGGAGCAGGGCGGGAACCCCGGGGTCTGACTCCGCCAGAAGAACCAGGACGGGACGTCCGGGGACAGGTTCCTCAAAAAGAAACAGAACGGGAGCTCCGGTGAGAGGTTCCGCGAAAAGAACCGGAACGGGCAGCACGGGAAAAGCGTCGCGGAACCGGGCATCAGAAGCTGTCCGCAGGAAGCGCGCTTCCCGGCCAAAGCATGCGGAACCGGTCTTCCTCTTCACGCCCGAAGTCCTGATTCCGGCAGCAGGAAAATGGATTCTCTTCGCTCTCGTCATCTTCACGGTCGTCCGCATGACCGCCGTGAGAGCGCTCAGCAAAACTCCCTTTGATCAGATGCAGCAGGCTGTGAGTGCGGCGGCTGATCTGTCAAATACAGACCCCGGAGACAATCAGATGATCCGGCGGCTTTACGGGCTTACACCCGCAGACTATGACGGCGTACTCCTCTTCTGCCCCAAGACCAATATGGGCGCCGAGGAGCTCTTTCTGGTGCATCTCAAAGACATGTCCCAGGAAGCTGCCGTGACGGATGCCGTCAATGCCCGCGTGGAAAAACAGAAAACCGGCTTCCGGGGATACGGCGTGGACCAGACGGAAATGCTGGAACACAGTATAACCGAATCAGCCGGCGGGTATGTCCTGTTCTATTCCGGAAATGACCCGCAGAAAGTAAAGAGCGCTTTTCACGGTGCCCTGTAAGTGAACATGATAAGACTTTAAGAACACACATGCTTAAAGGAGTCCATTGTGGTTTTCAGCAGTGTCTATTTTGTTTTTATATTTCTGCCGCTGACGGTACTTCTCTATACGGTAGTCCCGCAGAAGATCAGGAATCTTCTGCTCGTCGCGGCCAGCATCATCTTCTACGCCTGGGGGTCTCCTTCAAATCTTCTGTTTCTGCTGTTTTCGTGTGCCTTCAATTATCTGGCCGGCCTGCAGATGGATTTACTGATCACCCGCAATGACAGAAGATCCCTTAAGATCGTCACAATCACGACCGCGGCCGCGGACATTCTCATTCTGGCGCTTTTCAAATATGTCGTCCACACGATGCCTCTGGGTCTGTCCTTCTACACGTTCATGGTCCTGTCCTATATTTTCGATCTTTATCAGGGCCGCGCGCGCGCCGAAAAGAACATCCTCCGTTTTCTCCTCTATGTCACCTTCTTCGCAAAGGTGACATCGGGCCCCATCGAGCAGTTCGCTTCCATGCAGCCGATGCTGGCGTCCCGCACGGTGAAGCGGACGGACCTGATCAGCGGGCTGCAGCTGTTTCTCATCGGGCTTTTCAAGAAGGTCCTCCTGGCCGACAATCTGGGAGCCGCCTTCGCGGCAGTGACCGCTTCTACAAGCCGGACCGTCCTCGGGTCGTGGCTGGCCATGATCTTCTACAGCCTGCAGCTGTACTACGATTTCAGCGGGTACTCGGATATGGCCATCGGCATTGCCTCCATGTTCGGTTTCCGGTTCGGCAAAAACTTTGACCATCCCTATCTGTCGAAGACAATCGCCGAATTCTGGCGCCGCTGGCATATTTCCCTCGGAAACTGGTTTAAGCAGTATGTCTACTTCCCGATGGGAGGAAGCCGCGTGCCGCCCCTCCGGATCTTCCTGAACCTTCTGACGGTCTGGATTCTGACCGGCATCTGGCACGGCAATACGCTGGGCTTTGTCGTCTGGGGACTCTATCACGGCGCATTCGTGATTCTGGAGCGTTTCGTCTTCAGGGATCATTTCGACGGCATTCCCGTCTTTGTGAGAATACTGGTCACGGATCTGATCGCCTTCATCGGCTGGGTTTTCTTTTATTCTCCGGCCATCGGAGACGCGCTCGGCACGATCGGAGGCCTCGTGGGCATCGGTGCGGCGGCAGCAGCCGACAATACGTCCCTTTTTGCATTGCGGGGATATCTGCTGATTCTCATTGCCGCCTTTGCAGGGGCCACGGAACTGCCTCTCAAAGTCAGGGATCTGCTGTTTTCAGTCAGACATCCGGCCATGAGCGGCACCGTGAAGACCGCTCTGACGACCGCATTCTTCGTCATCCTGACGCTGTGCTCCGTCGCCTGCATGCTTGGCAGCACCTACAGTTCCTTCCTGTATTTCAAATTCTGACGATAAGGGGGAAAGATTTTGGAAGAGACAAACAGAACACCGGAAGCTTCTCCCAAAAAGACAGGCTCCCGGCAGGAAACATCCGAAAAAAGAAAGGCCGGCACACTGAGCGCCCTCATCATCAGCGCCTTTATCCTGGTCTTCGCGGCCGTGACCGTGCTGAAGCCGGACCGCAAATTTTCTCCAAACGAGAACCGCAATCTGGCCGGGAGACCCGCATTCTCCGTTTCCGGCCTTCTGGACGGCAGCTTTGCGCAGGGACTGACGGAGCGTTTCAGCGATCAGTTTCTTATGCGCGACACCTGGATTTCCCTGAAGGCGTTTCTGGACAGGGCGGCGGGCCTGCGGGAATCCCACGGGGTCTACATCGGCCGCGACAACTGGCTGTTCGCGGCGCCCGAGGAGCCTGACATGGAGGCCCTGCAGAAGATCGCCGACGCCGTCAACGGATTCGCCGCTTCCGCCGGAGGTGTCAGCACGCGGATGATGCTTGTTCCCTGCGCCTGCGCCGTGATGCCGGATCTGCTCCCCGCTGACGCGCCCGTGCGCAATCAGGCCTACGATATCGAGCGCTTCCGGGAACTGCTCGGCAGTTCCACTGCCGTCAGTTTCATCGATCCCACGGAAGTCCTCAGGCAGCACCGGAACGAACAGCTTTACTACCGCACCGACCACCACTGGACGTGCCTCGGTTCCAGGATCGTTTTTGAGGCGTCCGCAGCCGCGCTCGGCATCGAACAGCCCGTTTCATCGTATCAGGCGTACGCCCTGTCAAACATGTTTCTCGGGACGCTGGGCTCCCAGAGCGGCAATTTCATCACGCGGGACGCCATCGTGATCTATGTCCCCGATTCGGAAGTGCAGTATTATATTTCCATACCGGATGAAGGCATCACGCAGGCTTCCCTGTATTTCAGCGCCAAGCTGGAGGAAAAGGACCAGTACCAGGTATTCCTGGGCGGCAATCACCCGCTGGTAGAGATCCGGACAAGTGCTGACACCGGCAAAAACCTGCTGCTCTTTAAGGATTCCTACGCAAACAGCTTTGTGCAGTATCTCATTCCCTACTACGACAAGATCATCATGGTCGACCCGAGATACTACTATGACAGCGCTTCACAGCTCGTCTCCAGGGAGGGAATCACGGATATCCTCTTCCTCTACAGCGCCAACACGCTGTTTACGGACAACTCTCTGGCGGACTGCCTGAATGCCTGAAACTCCCGGACCGGCAAAGAGGCCGCGCACCTGCGCGGCCTCTATTTTTGTTCAGACTATTCGTCAGGCGCCTCACCACGTCAGCACTTCACACCCGGTCTCCGTGACCAGCACCTGCACTTCCCACTGCGCCGAAGGCTTCCCGTCTTCGGTGCGGATCGTCCATCCGTTGTCTTCGTCTTCATAGATGGCGTCTCCGCCCATATTCACCATCGGTTCAATCGTGAATACCATGCCGGGCACCATCAGCATGCCGGTTCCGGGACTGGTGGTGTAGCCGACCCACGGATCCTCATGGAATTCTTTCCCGCAGCCGTGGCCGCCGATCTGGCGGACGACGGTATATCCGTTTTTCAGGGCGTGCGCATGAACCGCTGCCCCCATATCCCCCAGGAAGTGCCAGGGGATGACATTTTTGATGCCCTCCTCCATACACTCGCGGGCGACTTCCACGAGCCGCTTCTTTTCCGGGCTCACATTTCCCATGCAGAACATGCGGGACGAATCGGAGAAATAGCCCTTATAGATGGTGGAGACGTCTACGTTGATGATATCGCCGTCTTTCAGGATAATGCTGTCGTCGGGAATACCGTGGCAGACTTCCTCATTCAGAGAGGTGCACACGCTTTTCGGAAATCCCTCGTAGTTGAGCGGTGCCGGTATGCCGCCCATGCTGAGTGTCTTCTCGTGGACGATCCGGTTGATCTCTTCCGTGGACATGCCGATGCTGATTTTTTCGGCAACCAGATCAAGAACGGCGATATTGATTTTTGCGCTCTCCCGGATGCCCTCAATATCCGCCGGGCTTTTGATCAGACGGCGCGGCGGCACTTCATGGCCTTTCAGTTCCGCCATCCTGATTTTCTCGTCAAATGCCATGTGGCACTGTTTATATTTCCTTCCGCTCCCGCACCAGCACGGAGCATTCCTGTCAAGTTTTGCATTTGTCAGTTTCATTTTTATCCTCGTCTTGTTATGATGATGTCATCCGGTGTGTAAAAACCACCCGGCAAAATTCTAGCACTTTGAGAGGAATTCGTCTATGATTCAGGATATCTCCCCTTCAAAACTGTTCAACACATACCGCCCGGATGCAAAACCGGAAGCCGACAGCGTCATTTTCTTTTTCAGAGACGGCTGCGCCGCCGTCCGTCTGTCCGATTCGCCGGAGATCCCCGCGGAGATGCCCCGCTTCCGGGAATGTCCCCAGGATGTCTCCTACATATACCTCTTTACGATCGACACCTGCATGTGGTTCCTTCCCTCTGATCCCGCGCTTGAGCCGCCTGCCGGTTTCACCTTCGACAAAATCCGCTTCCTGAGGGATCAGAATGCCATCTCCGGCAAGCTCGCCTTCTGTCTCTTTACGGCCATGCAGCTGGCAGGCTGGTACCGTGACAACGTCTACTGCGGCACCTGCGGCAGCCGGACCCATATCGGATCCGAAGAGCGGTCCATCATATGCCCGGCATGCGGCCGCACAATTTATCCGCGCATCATTCCCGCCGTAATCGTCGGGGTCACGAAGGGGGATTATCTTCTGCACACAAAATACGCAAACAGAGCGGGGATCTCCTATTATGCCCTTATCGCGGGCTTTACGGAAATCGGCGAGACGCTGGAAGAAACCGTCGCGCGCGAGGTGATGGAGGAAGTGGGCCTCCGCGTCAAAAACATCCGCTATTTCGCTTCGCAGCCCTGGGGCATCGTGGATGATCTGCTGGCCGGCTTCTACTGCGACGTAGACGGGCCGGATGAAATCAGCCTTGATACGGGTGAACTGAAAGAAGCCGTCTGGATTCCCAGGAATGAGATCACCGGGCAGCCAAACGACTTCTCGCTCACAAATTATATGATGATGACCTTCAGGGACGGACTGGAACCGCGCGCCTGAAAACGCTCAGGATTCCTTCCGCCCGCACTGCTTCATAAATGCCAGGATATCCTCAAACACGGTTTCTCTCTCCTGCTCATTCAGAATCTCATGGCGCATCCCGTCGTACAGAATCAGCTTTGTATTGCGCACGCCGAGTTTGCGATAAGCTGCGGCAAGCCATTCCGGGCCCTTGCCGCACTGTCCCACGGGATCTTCGGTGCCGGCAATGATCAGGATATTCTCATCCGGGGATATCCGCTTCATCTCTTTTTCATCCCAGAGCACCGCCATGCCCCGTAGAAATTCTCTCCAGAAGCCTCTGGTATTGGGATGTCCGCACCACGGATCCGCCATATATCTGCGGACATTCTCCTCGTCCCGTGACAGCCAGTCAAAGTCCGTCTTCCGGTCCCTGACACTCCGGATATAGGGGCCGAAGCTCAGAGCCGTCATCAGCGGATCGGGCGCATTTCTGTTCTTCTCATTCGTCCTCGCGGATGCCAGGCGGAAGGCGAGCTTCATCAGCATTCCCTGGCCCCCGTTTGAACCGCACAGGATAATCCCGTCGGCCAGCGCGGGAAAGCGCTCAAGCAGCGACTGGGTGATAAAGGATCCCATGGAATGTCCCATCTGAAAGGTCGGCAGACCGTTTCTCCCGGCCAGAAGAATCATCTCCCGGACAGCCTCCGCACTGATTGCGAACGCATCGTCCGGCCACTCCTGCTGTCTCTCGACAGACACGGCATTCAGCCCCTGTCCCGGGGCGTCCAGCACCCAGACGTTGACGCCCCTGCCCGTCAGCCATTCAGCAAATCTCTCATAGCGAAGCGAATACTCGTCCATCCCCGTGATCACGCAGAGATTCCGCTCCGCCTCCCGGGCCTGCCAGCAGTGGCCGGCCAGCGTCAGACCTCTCACTGGTACCTGAAATTGCTCCGCCATCTCAAAAACCTCCAGATGATTCAGAAATCCCTGATAAACCTTCCGCCGCAGAGACTGCATTTATAATCTTTATAATTGCGCGTAAACTTGCACTCCCTCTGCTTGGTGACCACCTGGCCGCATCCGTCGCAGTGATACTTGTGCAGGATCCGGATCTCCTCATCCGGCGGAAGCCCCTTGTCCTCATTGCTGTTGACACGCTTGATGTTCATACCGAGAGTCTGGTTGACATACTCGGCGTAATGCTTCCACATGGCGCCATGATTACTGCACATGGGACAGGTGTGGAGCAGTTCGTGCATAATGGTATTCCGGAGACCGTCTTTCGTATCCTCATTCAGCAGTCTCTTTGAAATACTGATATAAAAGCCGTCAGCATCTTTTCTGCACAGGCCCCATCTCCGCCGCGCCCTGGTATTGACCGACACGCCGGCGATATGACCGATCGGGATCTTGATCGCTCTCAGCTGCTCCTCACATTCTCTCACTGTCTGTTCCAGATACTCTTCCTGTGTACGTTCTCTGCTGTCTTCCAGATTCTGTCTGTCCAATTTTCTGATGTCCTTCCATTGTTGTCTGTATTTTTGGGTGATTAATTCTGTCTGCAAGAAATCCTGCGCCGAACCCGTTGTCGATATTTACGACGGAAACACCGCTCGCGCAGCTGTTCAGCATGGATAAAAGAGCCGCCAGGCCCGAAAAAGAAGCGCCGTAACCGACACTTGTGGGAACCGCGATGACGGGGCAGTCAACCAGGCCTCCGATGACACTGGCCAGTGCGCCTTCCATACCGGCAACGGCGATCACAACCGAAGCCCCCATGAGCTCTTCCGTATGGGCCAGCAGCCTGTGCAGCCCGGCGACGCCCACATCGTAGAGTCTCACCACGCGGCTTCCGCAGAACGCCGCCGTCAGCGCCGCCTCTTCGGCGACCGGGATATCGCTTGTCCCTCCCGTAGCCACCACAACGGTGCCGCATCCGTCAGGCTCCGGTATTTGTCCGACGATGCCGATGCGCGCATCGTCATAATATCTGAATTCCTCCGTGTCCCGCAGAATCTCCGCCTTTTCGGCGCTGAGGCGGGTAATCAGGATCCCCTTCTGTCCCCTCTCCAGCATCGCGCGGACGATTCCGCTGATCTGTGCGGCTGTTTTCCCCTCACCGTAGATGACCTCCGCCTGTCCCTGGCGGATCTTCCTGTGAAGGTCTATCTTGGCATAGCCCATATCAACGAACGGCTCTTCCCGGAGAAGCAGTTCCGCTTCCTCGACGGGAAGACTTCCGTCCCGCACGGAACGGAGAAGTTCCCTGACATCACGGCTCATGAAGATTTCCTCCCTTCTTCACCGGCGGCACTGCGGATCGTGCTCTCCGGAAGCACTTCATTCAGACTGCCCATCCGGTATCCGTCAAGATCCAGAGAGGTATAAGAAAACCCGATAGCCCTGAATCCTTCCGCAATCCGGTGCCTCAGCGCATCATCTCCGAAGCGGGAAATCAGGTAAGGTTCCACTTCAATCCTGGCCGCATTCCCGTGAATCCGCACGCGGGACTGCAGAAACCCTTCATCGTGGAGAATCTGTTCCCCACGCTCGGCCATGGAAAGCTTCTCCTCCGTGATCTCCTCCCCGTAGGGAATCCGTGAAGCCAGGCAGGCATACGCGGGCTTTGAAGCCGCGGCCAGCCCCATCTGCGCCGCCAGCGCCCTCACATCGGCCTTCGTCAGCCCCGCCTCTTTCAGCGGGCTTCTGATATGCAGCTCCATGAGAGCCCGGCGCCCGGGTCTGTAATCGGCACTGTCGTCGGCATTTGAACCTTCGGCAAGCGTCTCAAACCCCTCCTCCGACACGGCGGAGAGCATCCGGGTGAACAGCGCCTTCTTGCATATGTAGCAGCGGTCGGGAGGATTCCCGCGGAATCCCGGAACGGCCAGAAGATCCGGTCTGACCACGATCTGTCTGATTCCTCTCCCGCGGCAGAAGTCACCGGCTTCCTCGCTCTCCCTCCCGGGAGCCAGTGAAGAAACCGCCGTCACGGCGCATACACGGGTACAGGCTTCCGCGGCTGCCGCAAGCAGCACCGAGGAATCCACGCCCCCCGAAAAAGCCACCGCGACCGCTCCGCATTCCCTTAAGATCTGCCGCAGCATTCTGTATTTCTGATCCAGCACCTTCTCCATCGCGTTTTCCTTTCACGGCTGATCGCAGGCCGCAATCGTCCCATCCTCTTCGAACCGGATCCGGCCCTCCGAAATGGAAGCCACATGATCAAGGATCTGCTGCTTCTCAGCCGGATCCCCGCACAGAGATGTGAAAAGTGAATACTGCGTACAGGGCAGAAACTTCGCAGCGGAGAGCGTCACCGGCTCCGACTCGGAGAGCGGCACGTGCAGTGTCAGCTCCGCCATTCCCGAATACAGCTGTTTCTCATTAAACCAGAAATTGCCCAGGCTGTAGAATACCGGTGCGTCCCCGATCATATTGATGCCCTGCAGACAGTGGGTGTGGGTTCCGATCACCGCGTCGGCGCCGGCCTCAACCATTTTCTCCGCCAGTTCCCGCTGGGAAGTGCGGTACTGCTCTTCATACTCCATGCCCCAGTGAATACTGGCGATCACATAATCATTCTCCGCGGCTGTCCTTCTGATCAGATCGAGATACAGGGACGGATCATAGCATTCGAGCACCCCCGGAAGGTTTTCGCCCGCCGCCCTCGTATGGATAGACGCCTCATACTGCTCGCCGGCCGTCGCGCCCACAAACGCGATGCGGCGGTTGTTGACCGTAAAGACATGCGGCTCCTGCGCGCCGTCCAGATCTCTGCCCGCCCCCACGTGAGGAATTCCGCATGCGTCCAGCGTATCAAGCGTGTCCAGAAGCGCTTCCTCTCCGTAGTCAAACACATGATTATTTGCCAGAAGCACCAGATCCGCGCCCATATCGCGCAGAAAACCGGCGCGCTCCGGCCTGGCCCGGAAATGATAGGATTTCTCTATCTGCGAACCGCGGGTGCTGTAGGTGAATTCGTTATTGACCATAAAAAAATCAAACCCGCGCATTCTGTCAATCAGAGCGGGGGAAAATACACCTTCGACCCCTTTCCCGGTCTCATCGAGGAACTTTGTCGTCGCCCAGTCCTCGTCAAGATTGATATCTCCGGCAAAACCGATCGTCACATCCAGTGCGGGCGCCGGCTCTGCTTCCGGCTGCCGCCCCCGCGCTCCGGCTGCCGTGACCAGCAGACACAGGAGCCCCGCCATCAGCTTACTGCTTACCAAAGACTTCTAACACCTCCAGTATCGGCTTCACGATTTTGGCCAGGCTTGCGATCGACTCATTCAGACTGTCGAAGTCCACGCTGTTGAAGTTTTCAATCGCATCGGCGATCGCAGTGTCATTTGCCGTGATGACACTGTCCGCGTCCTCAACCAGAACCATGACGCCGGACATGGATGACTGCGCCTGTACGATCAGTTCATCCACCTGTTCCATTGTGCTGTCCACTTTATTGACAGTCTTGAAAAAACGGGGAATAAGAACGGCAAAAATGATAATCAGAACCGCCAGAAGCGCGCACTCCGCAAATGCAATCACTCTCGAGAGTTTAATATCATGGTCCTGCCGCTCGATCATTTTCCGGAGAAGCATGGTCTGTTCGGCGTCCGTCATGGACTTGAGATCCACGATATTCTCCGGAAAATCATATTTATCTTTTTTCTCTTTTCTCATGTTCAAAGTCATACTCCGTCTTCCGGGCAGTCCGTCCGCTCAGATATGTCTTCTGTCACTCCTGATGACTTCCGTCAGAATCGTCGTGGAGACACCAGGCGTATGGGGCAGGAACACGACATCCACGCCGACCTCCGAGAGCTTCTCCTCGATCCGGTTGTACATTTCAGACTTCTTCCAGTCATCGCCGTGAAACAGCGCATCAAAATGATATTGCTCCCACGCCGCATATTTGTCCATCGATGTCTGTACGACCACCCGGTCCACATACCGGATGGCGCCGACGATCTCCATGCGGTCCGCGAGCGGCACGATCGGCATCTTGTGTTTATACGTCTCCACAAGCTCATCCGTACTGACGCCGACGATCAGGAAATCACACATTTCCTTTGCTCTCTTCAGAATCGCCAGATGGCCGATGTGAAACATGTCAAACACGCCTGTCGTGTACCCGATGCGGTATTTCTTCTTCTGCACGTCTCCCATCACACGATCCCCTTCGCTGCAAAATACTCCCGGTAAGAACGCGATGTATCGAAGATCATGCCGCCGTGCGTCGCGCTCCCTCTGACCGGCGTCCTCCAGTCCCCGTAAAACTGCTCCAGAATCCCCTCGTACCCTCCGGGCACCGGGATCTCCAGCATTTCAAACGGCAGACGGACAACCGAGTCAAAATACGATCTCTTCCAGACTCTGCGCCGCCTGTTCTTCTCGCTCCGCGGCACCTCGAAAAACTTGGCCACCCGCTCCGTGGAGGCATGACTGTATTCCGAGACCACCGCCTCGTACTCCCTGTAGTATGTATTGCTTTTATCGAGAAATTTTGCGGGCCCCGTGAGCAGAGAGTGGCAGAGGGCCTTGACGGCTCCCTTGACCGGATTGCTGCTGTCAGACACATACCGGTCCCCCAGCTTCGCGCTCTGTTTTGCCTTTCGGAGAAGCATCTCGGCTTTCTCCAGCTGGATCTCGAAGAGCGCATTATCGTCGGGAACTCCGTCGATCGGAAAAATATCAAGAAAAATCCCCTGGTTAAACCGGAAATGCCATTTCTCCTCGCTTCTCCGGATACCGGTCGTCATGCTGTTCCGAAGCTGGGCGTGTCCGCGCAGAGTGCCCGGATCCGTCCACTGGGTCTGGAAAAAATACGGGTGACGGAACTCCTCCGGCCCGATTTTCTGCAGTTTGTCATATTGATCCCGCATCATCATGACGTCAATATCGTCATCCCACGGAATAAATCCTTTATGGCGTACAGCGCCGAGTATCGTCCCCGCATCCGCGTAATAGACAATGCCGTGCCTGTCGCAGACACGCATGAATTCCGCGAGAAGGTCCAGCTCAACCGCCCAGACCTCCTTCATTTCTTTTGATACGGTATAACCGTCCCGTACCTCTTCCTCCAGAAAATGGTCCGGCAGCGCAAGCTTTAATTCAACCATATACTGTTGTGATCCTTTCATCTGGTCACTGGTATTCTATCACACAACGAGCCACATTAACAACATGGCTAGACGCGGAACACCGTCCTGTTTTCCGCGGATGCGGGAGCCAGCTTTGCGTCCGCACCCGTGCGGATGCTCCTCGACAGCCCGTACATGCGGAAGGAACGGATGGCATGTCTCGGGTCCGCCTTGTCCGTGAGCGGACCGTCATCCCGCAGGATCACCTGAAATGTTCCGCTCTCCGACGCACTGATCGTGCAGTCCATATAAAATGCATCGTCTCCGGCTCTCTGGCAGATCCCCGCCGTCAGTTCTTTTAAAAGCTGCAGAATCCGGAGCTGCTCATATTCCGGCACCTTTTTCTCCGTGAGGTAAGAGTCGACTCTCGAGAGAAGTGCGGCGCGCCCTTCGGCGTCCGCCGGGCAGATCTCGTAAAACTGGCTTTCACAAAAGTCTCTGTCGAGAAGCAGGAAGCCGCTCCCGCCCTTCTGCTCTTTTCTTCCCCGGAACCGCACGGCCGCATACCCAGTGATCAGGGAGAAAAAGCCGGCGGCACCGATTCCCGTCCACAGGCCGCTCAGACCGGCCAGGCGGATCCCCGCGAATCCCCAGGCCAGCGGCCAGACTGCCAGAGACGTCAGCCGGAAGAAACGGGCAGTCCCCCCTTCCCCGACGGCTCTGTAATAGCCCTCAAGGAATACGGAGATACAGTAGAAAACCGAAAACGGCGCAAGCAGTCTGGCCGCCGTAATTCCCGCGGTCCTGATTTCCTCCGGAGAGGAAATCCAGACGCCGGACAGAAAGCCGGCACCCAGGAACAGAAGGGCCATCCAGACATTGCAGACGACCAGAATCATCAGAAAGCCGTCCCTCATAAGCAGCAGGATCCCTTTTTCGTTGGATTCGGCGCGGTATACCCGCAGCATCGGATCAAAACCGAGTGCAAGCCCCCGGCCGAGGAGCAGAAAACTGCCGTATGCCAGACAGGCGTAAAATGCGGCCGGCAGATATGCGGCCCTGCCTGTCATCACCAGCCAGGTGTTCAGAATGAGCACGGACAGCGCCGTGCAGGCGCAGGCCTCCGCTTCCGGCAGGCCTCCGGAGAGGATCTGCCGCGCGGTCATGAGAGAGAGACGGGGCCGCCCGCTTCTCTTCTCCCGCCTTCCGGACAGGATGCATGAGGCACCCGCACCCGCCAGACAGGCGGCCGCCATGGAATAACCGAAGCCCGCTCCTCCCCGTATCCGGAACACACCGAGGGAAAACACCGTCTGAAGAGCGCATGTGGCCGCGCAGACAGCCGCGGCCTGTTTCTCCCCGCCCTCCGCAAACAGCAGAATCGCAAAAAAGAGAAAGAGTCCCAGGGCGGGCAGACACGGCACCAGCCCCTTCATCCACATGCGGACCGCTGCGCCCGCCTCCGGACTGATCCGGCCGGGATACAGCCCTCCTGCCGGAAAGGCGGCCGCCGCGGCGCAGAGTATTCCCTCCGTCACAAGTACCAGCACGGCGCCGGTCATGACAGCCTCCCGTTTGCGGTCGCGATTGCCCTCCGCCTCAGCTCCCGCCATCACAAACGCGGTGCCGCTGCCGCATAATACGGCCGCTGCCGCTGCAATGAGAAGCAGCGGCAGCATCAGCTGAAACGCCTGTACGCCGGGCGCTCCCTGTTCGCAGGAGGCAAGTGCTCCCGCCGCGGGACAGAGGGAGGCGGCGCAGAATAAAAACAGCACAGAAGGAATGAGCGCCCGCCGCACACGGCCGGCACCGGCACCCTCACCGCCTGAAAAAAAATTCATAAAACAGATTCCTTTCTTCTGACAGCACACTGATGTATTATCTCACATTTGACGGCACAATAAAAGAACCCCGCTGCCGGAGTCCTTTTATTTTATAATCGTTTTCACCTCATTCGGCTCTCTTCGCACTTTCCGCAGCAGCCTCGATCTCGTCCCAGGAAATTCCCCCGTCGTCCGGATCCGCATATTCCTCTTCTCCGGACGGAGCATCCACGACGTCGGCCCATTCTTCATCGTACCACTCTTCCTCATAGGAGTCGTCATAAGAACCGTCATCATAGGAGCCGCCGTCATAAGAACTGTCGTCATAAGCGCTGCTGTCATCATATGTCTCCGCATAGCCGGATCCGCTGCCGGAATCCCAGTCTGTCCCGGAATCCTCTGCACTGCCGGTGTCCCCGGCAAATGTCACCATCCCGCTGCCGGTGTCATCCCTTCTGAAAGGTCTGCCGAGCGTGCCGTCCATGCGGATTTCCACAGTCTCGGGGATCTCCGACCAGGCTTCCTCTGTCTGCGGTGCTTCCGTCACTGCGTCCAGAACCGCCTCACATGCCGCCGCAGCTTTCTCCGCGGCAAAGGTCAGGCATCCGTAGGCGCAGCAAGTAGAGAATACAACTGAAGCTGCCACAATAATACCGATAACTGAATTCTTCACGATCTGCACCTCCCGACTCTTAATTTTATAACAATATTATATATCGTCACCCATAATAGGGCAAATTAAGAGTTCTTAAAGAGTTCGCGAAAAACTTATTACGAATATTACAGAATCATGACAGTTTTCTGAGATATCTCACATCCCGTACAGCAGCGCGTTGCAGACGGCAGCCGCGATATTGCTCCCGCCCTTTCTGCCTCTTGCCGCGATATGCGGGCAGTCAGATCCGATGATCAGCTCCTTTGCCTCCACGACGTTGACAAACCCCACCGGAACGGCGATGATTCCGGCCGGCCTGACCCTTCCTTCGTCCATGAGCTCCCGCAGGCGGATCAAGGCTGTCGGCGCATTTCCTACCGCAAAAATGCAGGGCTCCCCAAGCTCCGCCGCGCGCTCCATGCTGACGGTTGCTCTGGTGACCCCGCGCCGCTTCGCCTCTTCCGCCACTTCCGGATCGCTCATGAAGCATCTGACTACCCCGCCGAATTCAGACAGCCGCTTCTTGTTGATCCCGGCCCTGGCCATCTCGGTGTCGGTCACGATGTCCGCTCCGCGGCGCAGGGCATCCCGCATGAGGGAAACCGCATGCCGCGAGAAAACCAGATTCCCGGCGTAATCAAAGTCCGCAGAGGTGTGAATGCACCTCACGAGGACGGGTTCCTCCTCCGGATCCTGCGCTATGCCGCGCTCCAGAAGGCCCTGCCGGATGATCTCAAAGCTGCGGCGCTCAATCTCCGCCGGAGCCAGCAGCTCCCACTTCTTCATCCCCAAACACTCCTTCCTTTTAAGCCTAAAACTCAACCCCGCTCCGCGCGGGAACGTCTCTGTCAAAGGGATGCTTTTCTTTCTTCATCTCCGTGATATAGTCTGCCTCCGCACCGATTTCCGCAGGTATCCCCCTTCCGGTCAGCACAATTTCCGCATCCGGGGGCATGCGGCGGAGAAACGCCATAAGTGCCTCCCGCTCTATAAACCCGTACCGGACTGCGTGCAGAACCTCATCCAGGACGAGCAGGACCCGGATCGCGGCAGCATTCTTCCCGGCGCCGGGCACATGCTCCTCCAGAAGTTCTTCCGTCTGCTCAGCCGCTCTTCGGAAGAGCGCCCCGCATTCTTCCGCCGTCATGCGCTTCTCCGCATCCGGCATGCCGGAGACAAATCCGAACGTGCGCTCCGGCACAAGTACACGGATGCCCCGGATTTCCCTTAACACGGAAATCTCCCCCGAGCTTCCGTCCTTCAGAAACTGGGCAAATACAACCGGGACGCCCCTCCCCGCCGCTCTCACGGCCAGGCCGCAGGCCGCTGTTGTTTTCCCCTTGCCGTCACCCGCATAGATATGCACCATCGCCGCCGCTCCTTCACTTTCGTCTGTTTCTATTTACCGCTTCTTCCTGATCCCGCACAGTGAACAGATCCGCCCGAGATCCAGATGTCTTCTGAGTGTCTCCGAGAGAATCCGGTACTGCTCCTCGCGGAAGGCGGCCGCGCCCTGCGCTCCGCACGAAGCGCGTACGGTCTGCTTCCGCCCGGCCAGATAAGACAGGAATGCGGACCGGAAATTCGCCTCGTCAAAGATCCCGTGCAGATAGGTTCCGGCGGCGCTTCCCGCCGGGATTCCGGCTCCCTCACAGGCTTCCCCGTCCGGGACTTCCGACCGCACGGTTCTTCCCATATGAACCTCATAGCCGCTCACGCGGTGCCCGCTGAGTTCCGGAACCGGAAAATCCGACAGGCCGCTGTACTGCCGCATGGTTTTTTCCCTGTAAAACACGGTCTCCTCGGGAAGCACGCCCATTCCGCGGACCGCGCCGCCCCCTTCCGCATCCTCCGGATCCGAAATCCTGCGCCCGAGCATCTGGTAGCCGCCGCAGATCCCGAAGAGAAAGCTTCCCCTGCGGACGACGCTCCTCACGGCGTCCTCGAGCCCGCTGCTCCTCATCCACAGAAGGTCCCGGATCGTGCTCTTTGTGCCGGGCAGAATCACGGCGTCCGGCATTCCCAGTTCCTGCGGCGAACTCACGAAGCGGACAGATGTGTCCGCTTCCTCATAAAAGGCCTGAAAATCCGTGAAATTCGAGATTTTCGGGAAGCGAACCACGGCGATATCCAGACCGGCTTCCGAGGCGTCCCCGATGCCCGACGCAAGCATCGGAGCGAGCGAATCTTCCTCCTCTATGTGGACATCCATATAGGGGACCACGCCGAGCACGGGCTTGCCGGTGAGATCGCGCAGCGTGCGGAGGCCGCCCTCGAGCAGCGACGCATCTCCCCGGAACTTATTAATGATGAGGCCCGCGATCCTGGCCCGCTCCTGTTCCGTCAGAAGCGCACAGGTTCCGTACAGCTGGGCGAACACACCGCCCCTGTCAATATCGCCGGCCAGGAGGACCTTCGCGTCCGCCATCTCCGCGATGCCCATATTGACGATGTCATCCGCTTTCAGGTTGATCTCGGCCGGGCTCCCGGCTCCCTCAATAACAATCAGGTCGTACTCCGAGGCGAGCTTCCCGTATGCCTCCCGGATGAGAGGCAGATAGGATTTTTTCCGCCGGAAATACTCCCGGGCCTCCATGTTTCCGACGGGTTTTCCGAGTACGATGACCTGGGAGCCCATGTCCGTCGTCGGCTTGAGCAGAATCGGATTCATCAGAACCGACGGCTCCGTCCCCGCCGCTTCCGCCTGGACCGCCTGGGCCCGTCCCATCTCCAGCCCGTCGGAAGTGATGAACGAATTCAGGGCCATATTCTGGGATTTAAAAGGGGCGACCCGGTATCCGTCCTCCCGGAAAATGCGGCAGAGCCCCGCCGCGAGCAGGCTTTTGCCGGCGCCCGACATCGTCCCCTGTATCATAATCGCATCAGCTGGCATCGTCCGTTCTCCCGCACTTGCAAATATCCTCAAGGATTCTCACGAATTTCCTGTTCTCCGCCCTGTTCCGGATACCGATCCGGAAGACTCCCCGGGGAAGTCCCTCGCTCTCTTCAAAGTCACGTATCAGGATTCTTTTTTCCAGAAGCTTTTCCTTCAGGTCCTCCCGGGCCCTGAAGAGCAGGAAGCAGCCTTCTCCGGCCCCCAGTATCTCCGCTCCGTTTTCCAGGAGCCGCGCCTTCATCCATTCCTTCTCCGACGCGACGAGCCTGCGCGTCTTCGCAAGATATCTCCCGTCCGCCCGGAGCGCGGCACACCCGGCCGCCTGCGCCGCCGCCGAGACATTCCACGGCTGCAGTTTTCCCCTCAGTTTCTCTGTCACGTCCGCGCTTCCCGTCACGAGAAATCCCAGGCGAAGGCCCGCCATCGCATAGATTTTCGTAAAGGCGCGCAGGACTGATACTTCCGGACAGGAGGCGGCCAGAGAAAGCGCGGTCAGCTCTTCCTCTTTTTCAGAGAAGGGCAGAAAGCTCTCGTCCACGCAGAGGCGCACGCCCCGCTCGCGGCAGACCGCCGCAAGCCTCCGCATCTCCGAAAGGTCCGGAACCGTCCCCGCGGGATTATTGGGGCTGCACAGAAACACAAGCCCCGTGTCCTCCCCCAGAAAATCCTCCATATGGTCCGGATAACGGTACCCCTCTTCCTCCTTCAGTTCCAGATATCTCACTCCGCAGCCGGCGGCCCGTGCCGCGGCCGCATACTCGCTGAAGCCGGGAGACGGCACAAGTACCGACGTCGAAGGGAAGCCCGCCTTCCGCCGCTCCTCCGCTGTTTCGGAGACGAGCAGATAAATCAGTTCGCAGGCCCCGTTTCCGACCAGGATCTGCTCCGGCGGAATCCGTCTTCCGTTCCGGCTCAGTCTCTCCGAGAGGAGGTTCCGCAGTTCCCCGCACCGGATATCCGGATAATGCTGCTCTTCCGCCAGTAAGCGCATACATGCGGATACCGCTTCCGGCGGCATTCCGAGCGGGTTCAGGCAGACCGAATAATCGAGATCCACTCTCTGTCTGTAGATATCTCCGCCGTGCATTTCCACACCTCCTTATCCCCTGATAAACCGCATCGTCTGTCCGGCGCCTTCTTGCGTCAGAGCAGAAACGCGGCCAAAGCCAGCGCAAGAATGCCGGCCCCGAACACGATCGCGGATGTCATTCCCATGAGAACCTCCGCGCGGCGGATGTCCCGCACTTCCACAGGCCTCCCGGCGTCTCCCAGCACAGGCTTTCTGTGCAGTTCACCGAAATAATACGCATCTCCGCCGAGCGCGATGTGGAGCGCCCCGGCGCAGGCCGCCTCCGTGCAGCCGGCATTGGGGCTGTCCGGAAGCTTCCGGTCGCGAAGGAAGATCCGCAGTGCGTTTCGTCCGTCATATTCCGGCATTTGTCCGCCCGGTGTTCCACTCTGACTCCCGCGCGCAAAAGCGCCCGCCAGGAAAGCGCCCGCGGCCATCGCGGCGCCCGCAATTCTGGCCGGAATGAAATTAGCCGCGTCGTCAAGCCTGGCGGCCGCCCTGCCGAAATACAGATAGCGGTCATTTCTGTACCCCGTCATGGAATCCATCGTGTTAACTACTTTGTAGATCCAGCCGCCCGCCACGCCGAAGAGAAACATATAAATGAGAGGCGCCGCCACGCCGTCCGACGTGTTCTCCGCCACGGTCTCCACGGCCGCCTTGATGATGCCCTCTTCATCGAGCCGGTCCGTATCGCGCCCGACGATCATGGAGACGGCATGTCTCGCCTCCTCCGTCTGCTTCTTTTCCAACGGCCTCCTGACGTCCTCCGCCGCATCATAGAGCGACCGCATGGCCAGAATCTGCCAGGCCGGCACGACCCGGACCAGGAACCAGACCGCACCGTGCGCCCTCCGGGTCAGATACAGAAGCAGAAGGAGGGGCGTCACGGACAGGACGAGAACCGCGCACACAAATACCGCGCCGGCCGCAAGCTTCTTCACGGGCTGTTCCTCCCGCACTGGCTTAATCCGCAGCAGGCGGAACAGCACGTTTTCACAGATCCTGATGACCGCTCCGACGCCCGTCACGGGGTGCGGGAGATTCCGCGGATCGCCGATCACAAGATCCGCCGCTGCCGCGAAGGCCAGAATCAGAATCCTCATCAAAAGAATCCGCTGCCAGTCCATGCTCATTCCCCGCCATTTCCGCTGCTCTCAATGGGTATCCGCTCCGGAAAGCGGATGGCCCGCGCCTCCGGATCCCAGAGTCCTGTATATCCGCAGGCATTGCCGCTGTACCAGCTGTAAAACTCCCCGGGCGGATCCGCGAATCGCTCCAGAAGCGACATGATCGTACCTCCGTGTACAACGAAAGCCGCCTCCTCCGTCCGCTTCTCCATCACTCCGAGAAATGCATCCGCGCAGCGCTGCGTGAATGCCTCCCTGGTCTCGCCGCCGGGAAAGATGAGTTCCCTGCCCTCTTCGACGCATTTCCTGTATTCCGGATAGGCGCAGAGTTCTTCGTGGTTTTTGTTCTCATAAATGCCGAAATCCATCTCCCGGAGATCCTCCACGGGCACCTGACCCGCATCCGGAAAAAGCACCGAAGCCGTCTCTCTGCACCTCTTAAGCGGACTGACAAATACCTGTGTCCGCCCCGTCATATCCGGCCAGAGGCTTCTGATGCGCTCCGCCTCCCCCGGCACAAGGGACTGGTCCGTAGACCCTATGAACCGTCTCTCCATATTGCTCTTGACGATCCCGTGCCGGATCAGGTAAATGCGGGGCCATTTCTTAAGCACCATGCCGAGTCCGCACGTCACTCTCACGACTTCCTCTGCAGATTCGGCGAGCAGGCACTGCACACGGCCGCAGGCCTCCCGGAAACGGCGCTCCTCCGCGGACACGGGGACAATCCCGCATCCGACCTCATCGCAGATGACCACCAGATTTCTCTGATTCAGAAGCTTTGCCGCCTCCGCCGAAGGTTCCATGCCCTGTGCGAGCTGCTCCCGCACGGTCAGGTGATAGTGATTGAGAATAGACGCACCCGGATAATGCTTCTTTGCATACGCTTCCTTTCCCTGGTATGCGCCTCCCGTCACCAGAATCAT
>CACXFM010000200.1 GCA_902766955.1 uncultured Lachnospiraceae bacterium
ATGCTGTTGTGTACCGGCGGCCTGCGGAATTCTGCCCGGGTTCGCCCTCCGGCGGCACACGGTTCATACCAGGCTGCGGCATGTATGAAATGCCGGCAGCAAGTAATCTTTATTTATTCCCGGAAATGCCGCGGGGCAGGCAGGGTCCCCGTCTATGGCGGCTCCGCGAATATTCACAATTGAGATCTGTTCCTGTGAAATGCGTCAGCGAATAATACGTCAGCGCACAATGCACAGCACGTATTGCGTCAGCGGACGAGCAGCAGACTGATCTGCGGCACATAGGTCACGAGCAGCAGAACGATGATGCATGCGATGATCATGGGCACGACGGCCTTGGAGATCTGCGGCAGCGTGATCTTATAATACGCATCCCGTCTCGACGTGAGTGATTTCTCCGGATCCCTGACCTTGAGGCCCAGCGCGACAAACAAATTGACGCCGACTGGGGGTGTCACCTGCCCGATGGCGAGGTTGACGGTGGCCAGGATGCCGAACGCGACCATGTTGTAGCCGAGGGCCTTTGCCACGGGCATCATGATCGGGATGAAGATATACATCGCCGAGTTTGCGTCAATGAAGCAGCCCGCGATCAGGAAGATCACATTGACGATCAGCAGGAAGATCACCCTGTTTGACGATACGTTCTGCAGAAGCGCCGACGCCGACTGCGAGATGCCGAACAGCGTGCAGCAGTAGGAGAACAGCGACGCGGACGCGACGATCAGCATGATGCCGCCGGTGGTCTTGGCGGAATCGATGAAGATCTCCACGAGATCACGGAAAGTGACATCGCGGTAGATGACCAGCGCCACAAAGAGTCCGTAGACCACGGAGACGGCAGCGGCTTCCGTCGGTGTGAAGATACCACCGTAAATGCCGCCCAGGATGATGACGGGCATCAGCAGTCCCCAGAATGCTTCCTTAAAGCTGCTCCAACGCTCGCCCCAGCTCCTCTTTTCGTGAGCGGGCATGATATTCTTTCTCGCGGCCTCGATTTTGACGACGATGGCCAGTGCGACGCCCATCAGGATGCCCGGGATGATGCCGGCCATGAAGAGGTCGCCGACGCTCTCGCCGGAGATGGACGCATAGACGACAAAGGCGATGGACGGCGGAATGACGATGGCGATGGAACTGGAAGTGGCCATCAGGGCCTCCGAGAAGGCCACGTCAAAGCCGGACTCCACCATGGCCGGAATGAGGACGGCGCCGAGGGCCGCGACGGTCGCCGGGCCGGAACCCGAGATGGCACCGAAGAAGCAGGCCACGATGACGCAGACGATCGCGAGACTTCCGCGGCGGTGTCCCACCATGTCGTCGATAAACTTCACGAGTCTCTTGGAAATGCCTGCCTTGGCCATAATATTTCCCGAAAGTACAAAGAACGGAATAGCCAGAAGAAGGAATTTGGCAATGCCGGTGTAAGTATTCGTGGCGACGACACTCAGCGTCAGGTTCGAAAACTTGCGGACAAAGTTACTGGCGTAGAGGATGGTCAGGACCGAACTCATGCCGAGGCAGATCGCGATCGGCATGCCGATCAGCAGCATGACGAAAAAGGATACAAAGAGAATTGCCGTAATCATGCCTTAAGCCTCCTTTTCCGGTTCTGACGTACAGAACATGATGCAGTTTTCAATAAAATGCAGGACGAGAGAGATGCCCCCGATCACGACGAAGGACCAGAAGACGGACTTGGAAATATGCAGAATCGGACTGAACGTGTGGTCCGCCTGTATGCGGCCGAAGCCTTCCTTTGTCAGGATGACTGAGTAAATGACGCAGATGACGGTGGAAATGATATGAAGAATTTTCTGCGTGCGATAGCTTACATGCTCCGTGACAAGACCGAGGTTGACGAGGCCGCCCTCTCTGGCCGCCACACCGGCTGCCAGAAGGGAGATCAGCACGAAAACGGCAACCACGATCTCTTCCGTGAAGCCCCAGGAATGATGAAAGACCTTGCGGGCCACCACGTTGCCGAAGGTCAGGACAAGTACCATAAGCATGGAAAGGGCGAGGACGATATTCTCAATCGCCGTCACGATTCTCATAATAGAAGCGTATACTTTCATAGCTGTTTTTGGTTCCTTCCATAATATTTATAAAACTGTCACAAACACAGAAAATTATAATTCCAAGGAAGGACATCGTCAACCTTTGATGCTTTAATTTGGTGCATCGGTAAAGAGAACAAGCGGGCTCCCCCGTAAAGAGAGAGCCCGTCAGATTTAGAATCCTTGATTTTGTTGAGAGAGACCAGCCGGATCGGGATCTCCGGTTTTACTGGGAGAGCCCCGCCAGATCGAGATCCGCGATTTTCGTGATGTCGGCGCTGCCGTCCGTATGCCGCCGGATATAGACGAGGGCATAATGGGAGACCGGTGTGGCTGTCGTATAAGTCAGGCGGGCGAGAATGCAGTAGTTTGTTCCCTCAGCCTCACGGGTGCCGAGGCAGGAAACCGCTTCGTAGAGGCAGCCGTCCAGGTCTTCTGTGGCTCTTTTGAAGGATTCGAACGCAGCATCGGCTTCTGCAGGATCCGCGACTGTCATCCATCCGCCGGCCATGGACAGTGCCTCGGCGGGAAGATTCTCAGACAGGAAGCCGTCAGAAGACGGCTGGTCCTCCGGAGCTTCTGCACTGCTGGCGCTTTCTGCAAGACTCTCCGCCTCGGACACAGCGCTTTCCGGGATGCTTTCTGAAACACTTTTACCTTCGGACACGGCGCTTTCAGCGGTACTATCCGAAACACTCTGTTCTGTGGAAGCTGAGAGAGTCACTGCCTGCACGGCCAGGGCCGTGACGAGGGCCAGGAGAGGTAAGAGGGCGGTGATTTTCTTCTTCATGATCAAGGTGTTCTCCTTGCTTGTAACTAAATTGATGACATGCTATATGAAACTATGCAGGCTTCGGGCGCCCCTTGGC
>CACXFM010000201.1 GCA_902766955.1 uncultured Lachnospiraceae bacterium
CATGCAGGAGGCGGGACTTGAACCCGCACTATGTTGCCATAACAGGCACCTGAAGCCTGCGCGTCTGCCAATTCCGCCACTCCTGCGGACCGTCAGCGTTGTCCGCCAACATTTGATAGTATACTGCCTGATCCGGAATCCGTCAATAACTTTTTTTAAAAAATGATTGCTTCTTGAAAATGCCCGGTTCCCTATTGTAAAATGTGGCGAATGGTTTTTAAAGGAAGGAGTCATACGTGAAAGCAGCCCTCATATTGGAAGACGGTACCGTTTTTCAGGGAACGAGTATCGGTTCGACGCGGACCTGCATCAGTGAGATTGTATTTAACACATCTATGACCGGCTATCTGGAAGTGCTGACGGACCCGTCCTACGCGGGACAGGCTGTCTGCATGACCTATCCTCTGATCGGCAATTACGGAATCTGCACAGATGACGCAGAATCCGCGAAAGCATGGCCTGACGGCTATATTGTAAGAGAATTATCCCGCCTGCCAAGTAACTTCCGCTCGGAAGTCTCTATCCAGAAATATTTACAACAACAGGATATTCCCGGTATCGCCGGGATTGATACGCGCGCCCTGACGCGGATTCTGCGCGAAAAGGGGACCATGAACGGCATGATCACGACCGCGGATGTCAGGGTGGAGGACGTGCTCAGCCGCATCAGCGCTTATAAAGTGGAAAAAGCAGTGGAACGCGTGACCTGCCGGGAAGTGATCCGTCTCGAGGGCCGGGGCCCCCGGGTGGCAATGATGGATTTCGGCTATAAGCGCGACATTGCCGAAAACCTGCATAAGAGGGGCTGCGATGTCACGATCTATCCCGCGCACACGCCCGCATCGGAGCTTCTTTCCTCCTCGCCGGACGGGATCATGCTGACAAACGGGCCCGGAGATCCCAAGGACAATCCCGGAATCATCCGCGAAGTCCGGAAGATTTATGAGTCGGAGATTCCCGTCTTCGCGATCTGCCTCGGCCACCAGCTGATGGCCCTGGCTGCCGGAGCGGATACTTATAAACTGAAATACGGACACCGGGGAGGGAACCACCCGGTCCGCGATCTGACTGACAGGGGGAAGGTGCTGATCACGTCCCAGAATCACGGCTATGCGGTGGATGTGTCCACCGTGGATCCTGCCGTGGCGCGTCCTGCATTCGAAAATGTAAACGACGGCACGAACGAGGGGCTGCAGTATATCGGAAAGCAGATTTTTACGGTGCAGTTCCATCCGGAGGCATGCCCGGGACCGCAGGACGCAAATTATCTGTTTGACCGTTTTGTCAGGATGATGAAGCAGAAAGGAGCCGCCAATGCCTAGAAACGAGAGTATCCGGAAAGTGCTTGTGATTGGCTCGGGTCCGATTGTGATCGGACAGGCGGCGGAATTTGACTATGCCGGCACCCAGGCCTGCAGATCACTGCGGGAGGAGGGCGTCGAGGTCGTGCTTCTGAACAGCAATCCCGCCACGATCATGACGGACCGCGACATCGCCGATGAGGTTTACATTGAGCCGCTGACGGCAGAGGTCGTGAAGCGGATTATCGAAAAAGAAAAGCCGGATTCGCTGCTTCCGACCCTGGGAGGCCAGGCCGGTCTGAATCTGGCCATGGAACTCGAGGACGAGGGCTATTTTGACACGCATGAGATCCGGCTGATCGGCACGACTGCGCTCACGATCCGGAAGGCGGAAGACCGCCAGTCCTTCAAGGACACGATGGAGAAAATCGGAGAGCCGATTGCGGCCAGCACGGTGGTGCATTCCGTGGAAGAGGGCATCGTTTTTGCCGAAAAGACCGGATATCCGGTCGTTCTCCGTCCGGCCTATACGCTGGGCGGCTCCGGAGGAGGAATCGCCGGGGACATCAACGAGCTGAGAGAAATCCTCTCCAACGGACTCCGGCTGTCCCGCGTCGGCGAGGTCCTGGTTGAGCGCTGCATCGCCGGATGGAAGGAAATTGAATATGAGGTCATGCGGGATGCCGCCGGCAGCAAGATCACGGTCTGCAATATGGAGAACATCGACCCGGTCGGCGTCCATACCGGTGACTCGATCGTGGTGGCCCCGTCCCAGACGCTCGGCGACAAAGAATACCAGATGCTCCGGACGTCGGCTCTCAAAATCATCGAGGAACTGAAAATCACCGGGGGCTGCAACGTGCAGTATGCGCTCAATCCGGAATCCTTCGAGTACTGCGTCATCGAGGTGAATCCCCGCGTCAGCAGGAGCTCGGCGCTGGCTTCCAAGGCGACCGGTTATCCGATCGCCAGAGTCTCCGCCAAGATTGCACTCGGGTACACGCTGGACGAGATTCCCAATGCCATTACCGGGCGGACCTATGCCGCGTTTGAACCGGTGCTGGATTACTGTGTCGTCAAGCTGCCGCGGCTTCCCTTTGACAAATTCCTGACGGCCGGCCATACGCTGTCGACGCAGATGAAGGCGACCGGCGAGGTGATGGCGATCTGTTCGAATTTCGAGGGGGCGCTGATGAAGGCGATCCGCTCTCTCGAGCAGCATACGGATTCGCTTATGTCCTATGACTACTCACAGCTTGAGGAGCATGAACTCCTTGACGAGCTGCAGATCGTGGACGACAGGAGAATCTGGAAGATCGCGGAGGCTGTGCGCAGGCAGATTCCCCAGTCGGAAATCTGCGCGATCACGGGCATCGACGCCTGGTTTATCGATAAAATCGCCGACCTTGTGGGCATGGAATACTCCCTGCGGACGCGAAAACTGACGGCTGAGCTTCTCACCGAAGCCAAGCGGATGGAATTCCCGGACAAAGTGATCGCGGACCTGACCGGCCTTGCCGCGGAAGAGGTCAGGAAGCTGCGCGGGGAATACGGGATCTCCGCCGCTTTTAAGATGGTGGACACCTGTGCGGCCGAGTTTGAGGCCGGGACCCCCTACTATTATTCCGTCTACGGGGGAGAGAATGAAGCGGACGGAACGTCTGACCGGAAGAAAGTCCTCGTGCTGGGTGCGGGCCCGATCCGGATCGGACAGGGCGTGGAATTTGATTTCTGCTCCGTGCACTGCACATGGGCGTTTGCCCGCGAGGGGTGGGAGACGATTATCATCAACAATAACCCGGAGACCGTCAGCACGGATTTTGATATCGCCGATAAGCTTTATTTTGAACCGCTGACTCCGGAAGACGTGGAAAATGTCGTGGAGGTGGAGAAGCCCGACGGGGCGGTTGTGCAGTTCGGCGGCCAGACGGCGATCAGCCTGACGGAAGCGCTCATGAAGATGGGCGTTCCGATTCTGGGGACTTCCGCCGATGACGTGGATGCGGCCGAGGACCGGGAGCGGTTTGATGAAGTTCTGGCCGGCTGCGGGATCAGGCGCCCGGAAGGGGAGACGGTCTTTACGGCAGAGGAGGCCAGGGCGGCCGCGGGCAGGCTGGGCTACCCGGTTCTGGTGAGACCTTCTTATGTGCTGGGCGGCCAGGGCATGCAGATTGCCATCAGCGAAGAAGATATCGATCAGTATATCGGAATCATCAACCGGATTGCGCAGGACCACCCGATCCTGGTCGACAAATATATGCGGGGCAGGGAAGTGGAAGTGGACGCGGTCTGCGACGGCACGGACATCCTGATTCCCGGGATCATGGAGCATGTCGAGCGGGCGGGCATTCACTCCGGCGATTCGATCTCGGTGTACCCGGCGCGCTCCCTCTCGGAGGCCGCGCGGACGAAAATCGTGGATTACACGGAGAAGCTGGCCAAAGCGCTGCATGTCCGCGGGATGATTAACATCCAGTTTATCGCGCAGGGCGATGACATTTACTGCATCGAAGTGAATCCGAGATCCTCAAGAACGGTGCCCTATATCAGTAAAGTGACGGGAATTCCTATTGTTCCCCTTGCGGCGGGAGCGATTCTCGGTCATACTATCAGAGAGATGGGTTATCAGGCGGGCCTGCAGCCGGAGGCGGACTACTATGCCGTCAAGATGCCGGTCTTCTCATTTGAGAAGATTCACGGCGCCGATATCAGCCTGGGACCGGAAATGAAGTCGACCGGCGAGGCTCTCGGCATTTCGCGCAATATGAGCGAGGCTCTCTACAAGGCATTCCTCGGGGCGGGCATTGACCTGCCCAGACATAAGAACATGATTATCACGGTGAGGGATGAGGACAAGGAGGCGATCGTGCCGATTGCCGCCAGGTTTGAGAAGCTCGGCTACCGCATTTACGCGACCAGAGGAACGGCGCTGTATCTGCGGGAGCGCGGTGTGAACGCTGTCCGGACGAATAAACTGGAGCAGCCAAGGCCGAACCTGATGGATCTCATTCTCGGCCACCGTATTGACCTGATTATCGATCTGCCGCCTCAGGGAATCGAGCATCAGCACGACGGCTTCGTCATCCGCAGAAGCGCGGTTGAGACGGGCGTGAATGTGCTGACGGCGATCGATACGGCGGAAGCCCTTGTCACGGCGCTTGAGAGCTCGGACAAGGAGAATCTGTCGATTGTGGACATAGCCGGCATCTGACAGCTGCCGGAGAAAGGAACAGTTAATTATGCCGGAAATCATAGCGGTCATTCTGCTGGGAATCTGTGAAGGAATTACGGAATGGCTTCCGATCAGTTCCACGGGCCACATGCTTCTTCTGTACGAGCTTTTTCATATCAATGAGACCGACCCGTTCTGGTCCATGTTTCTGGTCGTGATTCAGCTCGGCGCCATACTGGCCGTGGTCGTGATGTATTTTCCTCAGCTCTGGCCCTTCAAAAGGCCGGAGCCGGGCACGACAGGCGCAGCCAGGGCCGCGGGCATCTTTCAGCGGGATAAAATGATCATGTGGCTGAAGATCGCCGTGTCCTGCGTGCCGGCGGCGATCGTGGGACTGACGCTGGATGACTGGCTGGAAGCGCATCTCTATAATTATGTCACCGTGGCCGCCATGCTGATCCTCTACGGCGTCCTCTTTATTCTGGTGGAGAAGAGAAATGAAGGGCGCAGAGCCCGCGTGAGAAGGATTTCGGATATTTCCCTCACGCTCGCGCTTCTCATCGGCGTCTTCCAGGTGCTGGCCGTGATTCCGGGCACATCGAGGTCGGGCGCCACGATTCTGGGAGGAATTCTGCTCGGGATGTCCAGGAAGTGCGCCGCGGAGTACACGTTTTTCCTGGCGATTCCGACCATGTTCGGGGCCAGTCTCCTGAAGCTGGTCAAGTTCGGCGGCGCATTTACGGGGACGCAGATTCTGTATCTGACCGTGGGGATGGCCATTGCCTTTGCGGTATCCATTATTGCCATACGGTTCCTGATGAACTATATCCGGAGGCACGATTTCAGGGCCTTCGGCACATACCGGATCATATTGGGTGTCGTTGTCATGATGGTCTTTGCAGTAAAAGCTGCGATTGTCTGAAAGGAGCGGGGATATGGAGAAGAAAACTGTAGTATTGGCTCTCGGGCACCGTGCGCTGGGAAATACGCTTCCCGAACAGCAGAGAGCGACCAAAGAGGCGGCCAAGGCGATCGCGGATATCGTGGAGACCGGCGCCAATATCGTCATATCGCACAGCAACTCGCAGCAGGTCGGCATGATCCATATGGCCATGAACGAATTTGCGCAGAACCATGAGGGCTATACGACCTGCCCCATGTCGGTCTGTTCCGCCATGAGCCAGGGGTATATCGGCTATGACCTGCAGAACGCCATCCGCGCCGAACTGATTACGCGCGGGATCTACAAGCCCGTCTGCACGGTGCTGACCCAGGTTCTGGTCGATCCTTATGACGAGGCGTTCTACGAGCCGTCCAAAGTGATCGGCAGGGTCCTGAGCAATGAGGAGGCGGAAGCCGAGGAGCGGAAAGGGAATTTTGTGACAAAGACCAAAGACGGCTGGCGCAGGATCGTGGCCTCTCCGAGACCGAAGGAAATCATCGAGCTGGATTCCGTCAAGGCGCTCCTGAAAAATGACCAGATCGTGATCTGCTGCGGCGGCGGGGGCATCCCCGTGATGGAGCAGGGTGTAGATCTCCGGGGCGCTTCCGCCGTCATCGAGAAGGACCTGATCGCCGGCCTTCTGGCCAACGATCTGGGTGCGGACACGCTGATGGTGCTGACTTCGGTGGATGCCGTGGCCCTGAACTATAAGAAAGACAACGAAAAAATGATCGGGCGCATCGACGTGAGGGCAGCGCGGAGATATCTGGAAGAAAATCAGTTTGAGAAGGGATCCATGCAGCCCAAGTTTGAAGCCGTCATCAATTTCGTGGAGCTGGGAGCCATGAGAAGGGGGATCATCACTTCCATCCCGCGGGCCAAGGCGGCCTATCTGGGAATGGCGGGGACGGAAATCGTCAGTCACCTGTGAGCGGCTTAAAGACTGCGGACTTAAGAGAACAAAGAGTCGCTTTGCGACTCTTTGCGCGCTGGTGCGCGCAGGCAAAAGCCTGTAAAATTCATCTGCGCACCAGTCGCATCCCGCCCGGAGGGCTTTTTATCTTATAGGAAATGCAAAGCAATTTCCTATAAGATAAAAAAGAGAAAGAAAAAGGAGGCCTTTTCTCTGGAGGCCTCCTTTCTCTTTCTTCGCTTTTATGAGGGGGGAGATAGTAGTGGTTCATCAACTATCTGTGTCTATCATACCGGGGAATTGTGGTGAGACTATGTAAAACCCGGGAAGAATATCTAAAAATTATAAAGAATTTATAAACCCGCAAGTGCGGTGCATAAAACGAAATTCCCGGCGGTATTTGACGATATGGTGGGAATGATATAGAATAAAGAATCAGTATGCTTTTTGGCTTAAAGGCGTACAATCACAAAAGAAGGAATGCGGGAGTTTAACTGCCCGCGCAGGGAAAGAGGCACTCATGAAACTGAAGGATATCCTGGAACGCTGTTCATACCGGATGCTGCAGGGAGACGCTGAGACTGATATCAAAGAGCTGGTTTATGATTCGAGAAAAGTAGTTCCCGGCGCTCTCTTTGTCTGTATCACGGGGGCCAATTTTGACGGGCACGCCTATATTGCCGACTCGGCGGAAAAGGGCGCGGCCGCGTTTATCGTGCAGAAGGGATGCGTTCCTCCGGAACTGGCATTTCCGGAGGGAGCGGCGGTCGCGGAGACGGAGGATACCAGAGTTGCGCTGGCCCTCGCTTCTGCCGCATGGTTCGGCTATCCTTCCGAAAAAATGCCGGTGATCGGCATCACGGGGACCAAGGGCAAGACGACCACGACCTATATGATCCGCTCGATTCTGGAGCACGCGGGCTGCAAAACGGGACTGATTGGCACGATCGAAGCCATCATCGGGGAGAAGCACATCCCGTCGGCCAATACCACGCCGGAGTCCTATGCGGTGCAGAAGTATCTCCGGGAGATGCTGGACGCGGGCTGCAGGGCCGCGGTGATGGAGGTGTCAAGCCAGGCCCTCATGATGCACAGGACGGACGGCATCGAGTTTGAATTGGGCGTGTTTACCAACCTGTCTCCGGACCATATCGGGAAAAACGAGCACAGCTCCTTCGAGGAGTATCTGGCATGCAAAAGACTGCTGTTCCGGCAGTGCCGGACGGGCATCTTTAATGCCGACGACCCGCACACGCCGGATATGCTGGAAGGACACACATGCAGTGTCGTGACGTACGGGATCGACTCTCCCGCCGACCTCCGGGCCGTAGAGATTGATCATGTCAGCCGCCCCGGCTATCTGGGTGTCAGATTCCGTCTGGAAGGGCTCTATGACCTCCCGGTGGAGCTGGATCTGCCGGGCAGGTTTTCCGTGTACAACGCGCTGACCGCTGCCGCGTGCTGCGCTCACTTCGGGATTGACGGAGAGGCTGTCAGGGACGCCCTGAAGGATGCGAAGGTCAGGGGAAGGATCGAACCGGTCAAAGTATCGGACGACTTTATGCTCCTGATTGACTATGCGCATAATGCCATGGCGCTCGAGAGCCTGCTCACGACTCTTAAAGACTACAATCCGGGCCGGCTGGTCTGCGTGTTCGGCTGCGGCGGCAACCGGGCCAGATCGAGGCGGTTCGAGATGGGAGAGGTCTCCGGACGCCTGGCCGATTATACGATTATCACCTCCGACAACCCCCGTTTCGAGGAGCCCCAGGCCATCATCGATGATATCATTACGGGGATTCAGAAAACGGGCGGCAAATATACGGAAATCATCGACCGGAAGGAAGCGATCGCCTATGCGATCCGCAGCGGGCAGCCGGGAGACGTCATCGTGCTCGCCGGCAAGGGCCATGAGGATTATCAGGAGATCTGCGGCAAAAAGTATCCGATGGACGAGCGGGTACTGATCAGGGAAATACTGGATGAAGAAGCTCTACGCTGAAGTGATTGTGGATGTCTCCGCGAAGGATCTGGACCGCACGTTTCTCTATGTGCTTCCCCCGGAACTGCGGGAGGTCTGTGAAACGGGAAGCGTGGTCCGGGTGCCCTTCGGCAGGGGAGGCAGGGTCGTCAGAGGATACGCGGTCGGCTTTACCGACCGCACGGAACTGCCCGAAGACAGCCTGAAGGAGATTCTCTCCGTCGAGACGGATGACGAGACGACGGAATCAAGACTTGTGGCACTGGCTGCCTGGATCAGCCGGCATTACTGCTCGACCATGATTCAGGCGCTGAAGACGGTGATACCGTCCAGAAAGAAATACGAAACCCCTTCGACGCGCCTCGTCTCCGTCAGGGATGCGGAGAAGCTTGCGGCGTGTCTTGAGACTGCGCGGAAAAGGCACTGGAAAGCGCGGGAGAGAGTGCTGACGGAAATGGCCGGACAGACAGAGCCCGTTTCATCCGCGGAGCTTCAGAAAAAAGCGGCGGTTCCCTTCTCCGTGCTGCGCGATCTCATGGAAGACGGCGTCCTCGAGATCCGGGTCCGCGAGGATCTGCGGCTTCTCGCCGCGGAGGCGGCGCCCCGGACGGCCGTGGAGACTCTGACGCCCGGACAGATGAGTGCCGTGGAGGCGGTGCGGAGGGAGTGGAGCACTTCCGGCAGACCCGTGCTGATCCGGGGCGTGACGGGCAGCGGGAAGACGCTTGTGTATATGGAGCTTGTGGCCGATATTCTCCGCCAGGGCCGGCAGGCGATCGTGCTGATTCCGGAAATCGCGCTGACGAGGCAGACTGTCGCCGCCTTTGTCGGCAGATTCGGCAGCCGGGTCTCCTTCCTGCATTCGCGCCTGTCGGGCGGAGAGCGGTACGACCAGATGAAAGCCGCCAGAAACGGAACGATCTCCGTCATGGTGGGACCGCGGTCAGCCCTGTTTACGCCGTTTCCGGCGCTGGGCCTGATTGTGATCGACGAGGAACATGAGGAGTCCTATCATTCCGAGAGCGTGCCCCGCTACCACGCCCGGGAGACGGCGGTTCAGCGGGGAATACTGGAACATGCCTTTGTCGTCATGGGATCTGCCACACCGTCGCTTGCGGCGGCCCGGCGGGTCGAAACGGGAGAGTATTTCGGCATCACGCTCAGGAACCGTTACGGAGGCAGTCTGCCGCAGACGGAGATCGTCGACATGCGGGAGGAACTCTCAGCGGGAAACCGGTCGCTGTTCAGCGGGACGCTGAAAATGCGCATGGAGGAGTCCCTGAGCCGGGGGGAACAGGTGATTCTGTTTCTCAACAGGCGCGGGTACTCGGGAGCCTGGAGCTGCAGAGCCTGCGGCGCCGCGCTCAAGTGTCCGCACTGCGATGTGTCCCTGACCCATCACAGGGACGGGAGGATGATCTGCCATTACTGCGGATATGAGGAAAAGGTCCCCGCGAGGTGTCCTTCGTGCGGATCGCCCTATATCGGGGGCGTGTCAGTCGGCACGGAGCAGGTGGAAGAGCAGGTGTCCCGTATGTTCCCGGAGGCTTCGGTGCTGCGGATGGACGCGGACACGACAAAAGGCAAGGACGGCTTTGCGCCGATCCTGCGGGATTTTGCGGACCGCAGGGCGGACATTCTGATCGGCACGCAGATGATCGTCAAAGGGCATGATTTTCCCTATGTCACGCTGGTCGGCGTTCTTCTGGCGGATCTGTCCCTGCATGAACAGGACTACAGATCTTCCGAGCACACATACCAGCTGGTCGCCCAGGCCGTCGGCAGGGCAGGGCGGGGGAAGCTCGCGGGCAGGGCGGTGATCCAGACCTACAGCCCGGACCATTTTGCCATCGTGACTGCCGCCGCGCAGGATTATGAGGCCTTCTACAAAGAGGAAATCGTATGCCGGCGCATACTGGCCTATCCGCCGGAAGGGTGCATGACAGCCATTCTCGGGAGCGCGAAAGACGAAGCCCGGCTTACGCAGGCCATGCATTATCTGCGGGCCTACATTGACCGGATTGATCCGGGAGGCGCTCTGCATGCGATCGGTCCCGCTCCGCAGACAGTCGGAAAAGTAAAGGATTATTACAGACAGGTGATTTATATCAGGCACGCGGACAGTGAGACACTCCTCCGGGCCGGAAGCCTGCTGGAAGAATATATCAGCCTGAACAGCGGGTTCAGGAAGATCACGATTCAGTTTGACATTACATAAATCTGGAGGAACATTATGGCACTCAGAACAATCAGGATCGCAGGTGATCCGGTGCTGACAAGGAAATGCCGCGAAGTAAAGGAAATGACGCCGCGCCTTAAGGAACTGATCGATGACATGTTTGAGACGATGTATGAATCGAGCGGAGTCGGACTTGCGGCTCCCCAGGTCGGAATCCTGAAACGCATCTGCGTGATTGATACGACGGGGGAGAATCCGCTCGTTCTGATCAATCCCGTCATCACGGAGCGCGAGGGCGAGCAGACGGGAGATGAAGGCTGCCTGTCCCTCCCGGGCAAGGCGGCTCAGGTGACGCGGCCGATGAAAGTCGTCGTGGAGGCACTGGACAGAGATATGAATCCGGTGGTGCTGACCGGCGAGGAACTGCTGGCGCGCGCCATGTGCCATGAGATCGATCATCTCGACGGACACATGTACACGGAGTTTGCTGAAGGCCCGGTGCACGACGTGACGTACGAGGATGAGGACGAGGAGGAGGAAGAGTAAGTGATGAATGTCGTTTTTATGGGAACGCCGGATTTCGCCGCGGGCATTCTCTGCGCCGTGGCCGATGCGGGGTATCATATCACGGGCGTGGTGACGCAGCCGGACAGGCCCAGGGGCCGCAAAAAGGAGATCCTGCCGGGTCCGGTCAGATGTGAAGCCGAAAAAAGAGGAATCCCGGTCTATCAGCCGCTCAAAGTGCGCGCGGAAGAAGCCGTGGAGGAAATCCGGAAGATGGAGCCGGACCTGATCATCGTGGCGGCGTTCGGACAGATCATCCCGCGGTCGATCCTCACGATGCCCATATACGGCTGCATCAATGTCCATGCATCCCTTCTGCCCGCATACCGCGGAGCTGCTCCGATCCAGCGGGCCATCCTGGATGGCTGCGATGTGACCGGCGTGACGATTATGCGCATGAATGAGGGACTTGATACGGGCGATATCATCTCGCAGCGTGAGGTCCCCATTACCGGGGAGACGACCGGGGGAAGCCTCTTCGATGAACTGGCGCGGGAGGGCGCTTCACTCCTCCTCGATACGATTCCTTCCATCGTGGACGGGAGCGCGGTTTATACGCCCCAGCCGGAAAAAAGCACGACCGCCTATGCTTCGCTCATTAAAAAAGAGCACGGGCGCATCGACTGGTCGCTCGATGCGGAATCGATCGAGCGCATGACGCGCGCGCTCAGTCCGTGGCCTTCCGCCTGGACGACCATGGACGGCAGACTCCTGAAGATCTGGAAAGCACACGTGGAAAAGCGTGATTCCGAGGGAAGTGCGGAAGAGACGGGCAGAATCGTCCGCCAGGATGCCCGCGGACTGTATATTCAGTGCGGACGCGGTATTCTTGCGGCCGAGGAACTGCAGCTCGAAGGCCGCAGGAGAATGACGGCGGGTGAATTTCTAAGAGGCTATACAATCAGAAACAACGTGCTCGGGCAATGAGAATGCCCGCTCTGGAAAGGGACCATATATGGCGGAAACTCCGAGAGAAATCATACTGAAGGTGCTCACGGAAATCAGTGAGAACGGAATCTACAGCCACAAGGCCATACGCGGGGCCCTGGACAAATACCAGTATCTGTCCAGGCGGGACCGCGCTTTTATCAACCGCGTCTGTGAGGGGACGATCGAGCGGATGATCGAGCTCGACTATATGATCGGCTGCGTGTCATCCGTCAGTATCGATAAAATGAAGCCTGTCATCCGCGATATTCTGAGGTTTTCCGTTTATCAGATCCGCTATATGGACAGTGTGCCCGCTGCCGCCGCGGTCAATGAGGCTGTGCACCTGACACAGAAGAAAGGCTTCTATAACCTGAAGGGTTTTGTCAACGGTGTTCTGCGGAGCATTATCAGAAACGGAGACCGGATTCCCTGGCCGGACGAGGTCAAGGAGCCCGTCAGATATCTCTCCGTCAGATATTCCATGCCGGAGTGGCTGGTGGAATCGTGGCTGGACGAGTTCGGTGAGATTGTGACGAAGCGGATGCTGGAGTCCTTCCTGACGGAGCGGCCGCTTACCGTGCGGCTGAAGACCGACCGGATCCGGAAGGAAGAGATCCTGGA
>CACXFM010000202.1 GCA_902766955.1 uncultured Lachnospiraceae bacterium
AAAAAGAAAGGGCTGCCATGATCAAAAACCGTTTTGTAAGAAAGATCCGTATTCTGTCCGCTGCCGTCTGCACGGCTCTCCTCGTCAGCGTACCCGGAGTCTCATCGACAGTGCTCGCCGCAGAATCGTCCGCTGCAGAAACAGTAAAGATCCCCTTCCCGGATTTCGAGCTCCGGGATCAGTACGGCACACTGCATAAGCTGGCCGATTATAAAGGGAAGAAGATATTCATTAACTTCTGGGCGACCTGGTGCCCGCCGTGCAGAAGTGAACTCCCCACTATTGAAAAGCTCTATGAAGAACTGCAGGAAGACAAGGATGCCGATACGGTCATTTTGACCATTGTCGCGCCGGGACTCGGAAGCGAAGGATCCGAATCCGACATCACCGGCTTCCTCGATGAAAACAAGTATCTGTTCCCGGTGCTGATGGATGAGGGCGGTACGTTTACGATGGGATGCGGCATCACCGCATATCCCACAACCTTTTTGGTTGACGGGGACGGGATGGTTGTCGACGGAGTCCTTGGTGCCATGCAGGAAGATCAGATGAGGGAGCTTGTTTTCTCTTCATAACAGTAGCCAGGTCCGCGGCTGCCCGGTCCGAGCATGGAAAATCCATAATTTCATGATTTTCCATGCCGCATGCCCGATAAAAAAATGCCGCCCGTCTCCGGGCGGCAGATCTATTTCACGCAGTGCATCATAAAGATTATTCATCACACAGCATGCATCACATAAAGTCTCGAATCAAAATCACAACTGGGCTCCAGCGCCCCTCTCTTCTCCCCGGCCGAGCAGTCGCTCACGGGCAGCCCGACTTTCATGAGCTCGTCCCCGGTAAGGACTGTGTCCGGCGCAGTCTCCGGATCCGCCGCCTCCGCACTGTAAGGCATGTAGGGCATCTCCCTGCTGTATCTGTCCGTCTGCTTCACGCAGTAGGAATAAGAGGAATCCAGCCCGCACATATGCAGGCGGTGGTACGGACCGTTCACTTCATTAAGAAGCTTGTACCATCCGGCCACGGCCGTCTTCTTATCCTCGCTCACTACCATCCAGGCCGCGAGGTTCTTCCCGTCAAACGGGCTAACCAGCCTGTAGAAGGTGCCGGTGAGGAAAAGACGCCTGTACTTCTTCATGAATTCCGTGTGCATCCGGATCTGATCCAGCTCCTCTTCCGTCAACTCCTCCAGATCGAGCTCGTAGCCGTAGGTCCCGAAAAAGGCGACATTGGCCCTCGTGTGCAGCGGGGTGTATCTGTAGATCTGCCCGTTGGGCACGGAGGACACATGTGTGCCGAAGCTGCTGAGCGGATAGCAGTAGGACGTGCCGTACTGCATCAGGATCCGCTCCGCCGCATCAGAGTCGTCGCTCAGCCAGGCCTGTGGGGCGTAGTACAGCATTCCCGGATCGAACCTCCCCCCTCCGGAGGCACAGGACTCAAAGAGCACTTCCGGGAATGCCTGCACGAGCCGCCCGTACAGCTGATATAAGCCCAGGATGTACCGGTGCATCACTTCCCCCTGCCTTTCAGGCGGCAGAGCGGCTGAATACGCCTCCGTGATGCTCCTGTTCATATCCCACTTGATATAGGAAATATGTGAGCCGCCGATCAGCCCGGATAACACGTCAAACAGATAATCCACGACCTCCTGTCTGCCGAGATCGAGCGCAAATTCGTTCCGGCAGTGGGTCATGGAGCGTCCGGGCGCCCGCAGCAGCCAGTCCTCATGGGCGCGGAAGAGATCCGAATCGCGGTTCATCATCTCCGGCTCGATCCAGAGGCCGAACTTCAATCCCTCCGCCTCGATCTTCCGGGCCAGCCCGTCGATTCCGCCCGGCAGGCACTCTCTCACCTCATGCCAGTCGCCCAGGCCCCGCCTGTCACTGTCGCGTCCCTTGAACCAGCCGTCGTCCAGCACAAAGAGTTCAATCCCGCACCGCTTCGCCTTTTTGGCCAGCCTGACAAGCCTCTCCTCCGTGATGTCAAAGGTCATGCATTCCCAGCTGTTGATGAGAATGGGCCGCTCTTTCGTCTGCCAGTATCCGCGGGCCAGCCTGGTCCGGTAAAGTGTATGAAATGCATGGCTCATCGCATTGAGTCCGCTCTCCGTATACACCATCACCGCTTCCGGAAGCTGCAGCGCCTCCCCCTGTTCCAGCTTCCAGTCAAAACCGAAGGGATTGATTCCCATCGTGAAGCGGGTGACATCCCATGTGTCCACTTCCGCCTGGGCAAGAAAATTGCCCGAGTAAATGAGACTGAAGCCGTACGCTTCTCCCGAAAGCTCCGTCGTCTCCGGTCTTTTAAGGATCACGAACGGATTGTGAACGTGCGAGGAATTGCCGCGGGTGCTCTCCACGCTCTGAATGCCCTGCTGCAGGCGGCGCGTGCGGACATGCCGCTCTCTCGCCCAGGCGCCCGAAAACTGGATCCAGTCGTAGTTTGCGTCCGGCAGATCGAGGCACAGGCTCATGGCCTGTTCGACATAAACGGAATCCGGCCCCTCATTGGTGATCCGCACGGATCTGGCCAGGACCGGAAGCTCCGCAAATACTGTGTAGAGCAGCTCCGCTTCCACGCCCGTCAGCGGATCCCGCAGGGTGACGGCAAGCGTCTCCGCTTCTTTCTCATCCTCACACCAGGTAGCGGGAAGCCCGCTGAGTTCCGGTTTCCCCGCCGTGATCCGGTGCCCCTCATATGCGAAGCCGGAAATTCTGCTTCCGTCCGCGCTCCGGATCCCGACGGCGGGATGCCTGAAATCCCCCGTGCCGTAGGAGGGATATTCCTGCCGGACATGCTCGAGAGAAAAGCTGTATTCTCCCTCGGACACATAGGACGACATCGGGCGGTAAGCGGGCTCCGGCAGATAATCAAAGACTCTGCCTCCCTCCACCGTCTTTCCGAAATACAGCTGTCCGATCTGCCCGTTCGGCAGAATCTTCATCACATAACTGAAAAAACGGTTCTTCAGATGAAATGTCTTCGTTTTTCCGTCAAACGAGATGCTCATGTTTTTCTCCCCGCCATGGTCCGGCTTTAAAAAAACCGCGCACTTGAAAGTGCGCGGTCTGTGATTGAAACGTTTTTGCTTGAAGGAAGTTTCGCTTTATTCTTCAGCAAGCTGCTGGTTCATAACCTGCGCGAAGGATGTCAGCACGCTTTCCATCTTGGATGTATCCTGCCATGCTTCGACAAATGCCTGCTTGGCATCTTCAGCCCAGGAAGCGGATCTGGAGTAGGGCATGATCACGAGCGTTGCATCGCCGTTTGCCTCATCCAGGTACGGAGAAAGATCGATCACGTCCGTGCTGTTCTTCCATGCATCAGAAGTGCCGAGGTAAGCGCTCATGGTCACACCGAGCTCAGCCTGACGTGTCTGGCCTTCCTTGGAGCCGAGGTAAGAGAGCAGAGAGTAAACGGTATCCGGATCTTCCGTCTTGGCATTGGCTGCCCAGCCGAGGCCGTTGTAGATGGAGACGCGCTCGCCTTCGTCGCACTGGCCGTTGCCGTTGGCATCATGATACGGAAGCTCTGCGATGCCCCACTTCTCGACATCTTCAAATGTCACGAAGGACGGTACATACCAGGATCCGAACATACCCATTGCGGACATATTGCTCATGAAGAGGACGTTGTTGCTGGTCTCTGCCATCGTGGACTGCGGAGGCATGCCGTCCTTGATGATCTTGGCATACATTTCCATAGCCTCGATGGTCTTCGGATCATCATAACCGGAGGTCTTGTGGTCATCGCTGATGACGTAGCCGCCGTAGCTGTAGATGATGTTGTAGTAGCCTTCCTGGTTGGCGTCCGTATTTCCTACGATGCCGTACTGGGAGCCGTCTGCCTTGTTCAGCTTCGCAGCTGCTTCATAGAGGTCTTCCCATGTCCAGTTGTTGTCCGGATATTCCAGGCCCTCTGCGTCGAACATCTCTTTGTTGTACCAGAGTGCGATCGTATCGTAGTCCTTCGGGATGGCGAAATGGGCGCCGTCGGATCTCGTGTAGAGCTGGACAATATCCTGATAATAGTTGTTCATGTCGATGGCGTCGTCAGCCTCGATGTAGTCATCGAGCTTCAGCAGAAGGTCATTTTCCATGTACTTCTGTGAATAGTTGGAGTGCATCCAGAAAACGTCCGGCATTTCTCCGCCTGATGCGCCTGCTTCCAGCAGTGTCCAGTAGTTGTCCCAGTCAACGACTTCGACATTGACCTTGACGCCCGATGTCTCTGTCCACTCATCGCAGATCGTCTGGATTCCTTCCTGCTGCTTGGAGTCCCAGATCTTGAGGTCGATTGAATCCACCTTGGCGTCAGAAGCTCCGACCGTGAGGCAGCTTCCTGCCATACCGAAAACCATGACTGCTGCAAGCATTCCCGATGTCAGCTTTTTCATCATTTTTCAAATCCTCCTGCTTGTGGGGTTTGCGTTTCGCGTTACCTTATGATGGAAGAATACCATGCGTGTGCACGTGAAAATATATATTCATGCGGGGCTCATATGGAAAAATGTGTCAGCTTTTTTATGAAATCAATCTCATTTATTCGTCAAACCTGTATTATAATATATAAATCAGACACT
>CACXFM010000203.1 GCA_902766955.1 uncultured Lachnospiraceae bacterium
ACACCGTACTTGAGGGCGTTGTGAGCGTATTCGAAACGCTTGTAGCCGCTGACAATGATAAACTCACTCGGTGAATGAATGTCATACGCACTCTTGACGAGCTGAATGCCGTCCATGCCGGGAATACGGATGTCGGAAACGACGATATCCGGTTCTTCGGTCTCAATGATGCGAAGAGCGTCCATCCCGTTGTGGGCCAATTTGATCAGGCCGTCCGGGAAAGCATCCCGTATGAATTTTTCGATCATTTTGCAGATGTGGATTTCGTCATCCACAATCAGGAATGAGACACTCATGTTAAGACACCTCACAGGTATTTCCGTATACCGCTGTTATAACGTCTGGATGTTGCCGAAGAATACCCCTGGATAATAGTATTATTATAGCTTGTATTAATTTTAATACAAATAAAAACGGATGGAATAAATTAAAAGAAACTTATAATCGACAGCTTGAATCATTTATTTTTTTGAATTTTGAGAAAATGCTCAGCTGCCGGCTTTGACGGATCCGTCGCCGTGCCCCTTGGGGAAGAGGCCGGTATCTTCCGCCTGTCCCGTATAGCCCCGGGCCAGCAGTGCCTCCGCAAAATCGGTTCCTTTGGCGACGGGATCGCAGAGCGTCGTCTCCACGATATGGACCCTTTCTTCATCGGCTCCGAAGGGGAGGATAATGATTTCGTTTCCTTCGGCATCGAAGGCCATCGAGTTGCCGATGGAGAGATGGCCCGCCCAGGGGCCGGAGGTCATATAGCCGACGTTGCTGACGCCGAATACCGGCATCCGGTAGAGTGCGGCAAGTCTGCTGTAGGGAACGGTCCAGAGGCTCCCGTATTTCGTCTTCTCATTATCGTAGTCCGGTGTGACGGCCCAGGCGGAGGGAGAGAGGATCATCCGGGCCCCCATGCGCGCAAGCGAGTGCAGGAGTACGGTATTGCTGATGAAGTTGTCGGCACAGATGTCGAAGCCGATCCGGCCGAACTCCGTCTCGGCCACATTCAGGCGGTCGCCGATTTCGTAAATGCCCTCCACGTCCTGCAGGACGTTCAGCTTTCTGTGTTTCGCGAGCAGTTTTCCGTCGCGGGAGATGAAGACGGCGGTGTTATAGATTTTGTCTCGGTCGCGCTCGGTCATGCCGGCGACGATATAAATTCCGAATTCCGCAGCCAGACGCATCCAGGTCTGACAGACTTTGCCGCCGGGAACCTCAGTGGCAAGGTCCGGAGCTTCAGCGCTGGCCCAGCCGATATCGCAGGTTTCCGGAAACAGGGCGAAATCCGGCATGCGGTCTTTGGGAAGCGTCTCCAGGAGCATGCGTGCGTGGTTCAGGTTTTCATCGGGACAGTTCGTTTTCACTGTCATCTGCATCATGGCGACTCTGACTTTCTGCATAAAACCCTCCTTTTTGTGCGCTGTGATATGACACTCCGGAAAAATACCCGGCCACCGCCCATTTCGTGTAGGCAGATGACCGGGAAAAGTCCCTGCTTTTATGAAGACGTTTTCTGTCTCTGCGCGAGAACGGCGATGATCATGACGATTCCCTTGATGATCTGCTGCGGATAGGACGGAACGCTGAGCAGGTTCAGGGTATTGGACAAAAGCTGCAGGACCAGAACACCGATGACCGTGTTGACGACCGTTCCAACGCCGCCACTTAAGGAAGCGCCGCCGATGACGCAGGAGGCAATGGCGTCCAGTTCATAGCCGTCGCCCGTGATCGGTGAGCCGGTGCTGACGCGGGATGTGATGATAATGCCGGCCAGACCTGCCGTGAATCCGCTGATCAGGTAGGCGATGATCTTGTAGGAAGTGACCGAGATACCTGACAGGCGGACGGCGTTTTCATTGCTGCCGATGGCGATGATGATTCTTCCCAGAGAGGTGTACTTCATGACCAGGAAAAAAATGACGACCACAATCACGCCGACCGGAATCGGCCACGGAATGGCGATTCCCGGGATTGACTTGTTTCCGAATGCGGTCAGGACCGCCGTGCCCGCCTCCTTTGTATTGAGACGGATCGGCTGGGCATTGGAAATCAGGTAGGCACAGCCTCTGGCGATCTGGGAGATGGCCAGCGTGACGATAAAGGGCGCCAGGCGGCCGAAGGTAACCAGAAATCCGGACAGGAGGCCGAATACCATGCCGACGACCATGGAGATGAGGATACTGATCACGAGGCCGCCGACGGATTTACCGAAATGATAGAAGAGAAACCAGGCCACGACCATGTTGCAGATGCCCATGATGGAGCCGGTGGACAGGTCGATGCCTCCGGTGAGGATGACGGTGAGCATGCCCATACTCATGATGAGAAGCGGAATACACTGCCGGAGGAGATTCAGAATGTTCTGTCTGGTGAAGAACACATTGGACAGAAATGCGGATGCGATCACCAGAACGATTAAAATGACAAAGCAGCTGTTCTGAATCCAGAACTCTTTTGTGCCGAGTTTAGCAAACTTTGTTTTTTCCATTTTTACCTTACTCCCATTGACAGTTTGATCAGATTGTATTCCGTCAGTTCTTCTTTCGACAGTTCCCCGGTGATCCGGCCCTCCCTCATGACGATGGCGCGGTCGCTCATGCCGATAATCTCCGGCATTTCCGAAGAGATCATGATGATGGCGACGCCCTGCGCGGCCAGATCATCCATGATTTTATAGATTTCAATTTTTGCACCGACGTCGACGCCCCGGGTCGGTTCGTCGAAGATCAGAACCCTGCAGCTTCCGAGAATCCATTTCATGATGGCGACCTTCTGCTGGTTGCCGCCGGAGAGCGAGCCCGCCTTCTGAAGGATGCCGGAACTCTTCAGGTGCACGGATTCTCCGGTGCGGGTGACGTCTTCATCCTCTTTTTTTCGGTCGATTCTTCCGAATGCGTGCAGGTAGCGGTCCAGTCTGCAGAGGGTGGAATTGACCTTGATGGGCATCTCCAGCAGGACACCGTCCGCCTTTCTGTTTTCCGGGAGCATGCCCAGTCCCGAAGCAACGGAGTGCCTGGGGGAGTCTGTCCGAATGGATTGCCCTTTATAACGGACGCTGCCGCCGTTTCGTTTTCTGGCTCCGAAGATGGCCTGCATGACCTCCGTTCTGCCTGCGCCGACAAGGCCGCTGACGCCCAGAATTTCGCCTTCTCTGACATGGAAGGAAATATCTTCGGCGATGCCGGGAACCGATATATGTTCCGCCTCGAAGACGACCTCGCCGATCGATGCGGTTTTGGGCGGGAACATTTCGCTCAGCTCACGGCCGATCATCAGGCGGACAAGCTGCTTCTCCGTGACATCCACCGTGTTGACCGTATCTACGTACTTTCCGTCTTTCAGGACGGTGATTTTGCTGCAGAGTTCAAATACTTCGTTGAGGCGGTGAGAGATATAGATGATGCAGACACCTTTGTCTCTCAGGGATTTGATAATCGAAAACAGCTTGTCGACTTCATTGCTCGTGAGCACCGCAGTCGGCTCGTCGAAAACCAGGATGCGGGAGTTCCGCGACAGCGCCTTGCAGATTTCGACGACCTGTTGGTAGGCGACGGAAATCGAACCGACTTTGCTCTTCGGGCTTAAATCATCGAAACCGAGCTCATCCAGAAGAATCTGTGTTTTCTGTTCCAGCTCCCTCCAGTTGATGAATCGGTCGAGACGGTCTATGAAAATGTTCTCGGCGACAGTCAGATCGTTTGCAAGAGCGAATTCCTGATGTATGATGCTGATGCCGAGCTCGCGGGCGCGGGCCGGATTTGTGACGGAGACGTGCTCTCCGTTAATATGGATTTCCCCTTTGTCCATTCTGTAAACGCCGGACAGAATATTCATAAGTGTTGATTTGCCGGCGCCGTTCTCCCCCATCAGTGCGTGGATCTCCCCGGCTTCGGCGAAGAAGGTGACGTCATCGAGGGCGGCGACGCCGCCGAATGCCTTGCTGATGTGGAGCATTTCGAGAAAATGTTCTGAATTTGTCATCCTTAGTACCTTTATGATGAAGAACAGGCGCAGGCGGCCTGATGAGAAGGAGCCGGTTTGCCCCGGGCAGTTCCGGCTCCTTGAGACGTGAAACGGATTTGCTCATCCGTCAGAGGCTGTTCCCGGGCGGGGAACACCCCGGCCCGGGTTGTCATTATTCACCGAGGATGTCCGCGATATATTCGGGAACGGACTTAAACGTCATCGGTTCATACTTGAAGTAAGCAAGCTCCGGATCATAGAACTGATCCACATTTTCGCCTGTGATGGCCATTTCCGGGAAATAGGAAGCGATCGGAAGGTTGCTCGGATCGACTTCGCCGTTGAAGATGTCATGGATGAACTCGATGACTTCTTCGCCCTGCTCATAAGCGCTGTTGCAGCCGGTGCAGAGCATGATGCCGTCCTTGACCTGCTCGATGGCGTCGACGACGCCGTCCGCGCAGCAGCCGACCTTGACGGAATCCGTCATGCTGGCATTGTCGATGGCTCTCTGGGCTCCCAGGCCCATCCAGTCATTTTCCGCGACGATGAGCTGAATGTCGCTGTGTGATGTCAGCATATCTTCCGCTGCGCTCATGCCGCCTTCTTCCGTCCAGTCGCCGACCAGCTGGGAGACGACTTCGAAGTTGGCCTCTTCGTTGAAGGCATGACCGGTATTGACCACATCCTGATAGAAGTTGTAGGCGATCAGATAAGCTTCCGGATCGTCATAAGTGAATCCGTTGTCAAGAAGGCGCTGATAGATGATGCCCGAGAGCATGCCGTTGACGCGGCCTTCGGATGTCGGGTTGCCGAGAACGCCGATGATGGTGCCGGAGGTCAGTTTCTCGGAGGAATCATACTGGGAGGCAATATATCTGCCTGCCTGGAAGCCGCAGCCCCAGGGAGAACTTGCGATACTCGTGAGCAGCGGGCAGTCGGACTCCGTCAGGATGCCGGCAGACGTGCAGACCGGAATGCCGGCGTCGACCGCTCTCTGGATGTCGGCGATGACCGCCATGGCGTCGCACGGATTGACGACAATGATGTCTACTCCCTGTGAAATAAAAGTATCAAACTGTTCGCTCTGCAGAACCGGATCGAATTCGGCGACGAGACGTTTGATCTCATAGCCGTATTCTTTGGCCTTTGCTTCCGAAGACGAGGCGACATCGGAGAACCAGGAACCACTCATGGTCAGTTCGGCCCAGCCGATGACGATGTGATCTTTATCTTTGGGTTCTTTGGGCCATGCCTTGTCGATGTCGGATCTGTCCGGAATGTAGGGTGATTTCAGGCCGGCGAGAGAGGTCTCGTTGATCAGGGTATAGATCTCCGGGATGTCTTCGGCCGCCGCTTCGGTTGATTCAGCCGCTGCCGCCGGAACCGGGCTGGCTGCGAGCATGCCGCAGGCCAAAGCCGCGGTGGTTAAAAGAGCCAGAAACTTTTTCATTCTCATACCTCCTTGTGTGAGTAGATGGGGTTTATGAGATACCGTTGCCGTTCTGTGCCGGATCCGGATTCCGGCTGTGGAAAAAAGGTGACGGCGCTGTCCCTGTTATAAATCAATTATAAAGTTTGCGCGCCGGCCATTAAATGCGTCGATTCTTGGATCAGGTGTCCGAACTTTCGATTTCTCCGCATCTGAGAAAAAGGCACAGGCCGGACCCTTTGCAAGAGTCCGGCCTGTTAAGGAGAACAGCTTCTTTATCCGAGAATCGCCCTGAATTTCGCTTCCATTGCCTTCGCGAGCGCGGCATGACCCTCCGGCTCCATGTGGATGGAGTCCTTGTCGCTGGGCTGCGCGAACTGTGAAGCATCGATGAATTCGCAGCCTGCAGCTTCCGCAACGCGCTTCATTTCCGGCCCTAGCTGTTTTGACATCTCGTGTGTCTTAATTCCCTCGAATTCCGCCGCATAGGGTGAGAGATCCATTTTGGCGCCGATGAGGATGGGGGCGGCCACGAGGATCTTCGGATTGCCGCTGTCTTTGGTTGTGGCGGAAACCTGTTTGACAATATCGATAATGCGGTTCACGCCTTCGGCAATGGCCCAGCCGTTCAGGCCGAAGCGCTGTTTGAGATCATTTGTGCCGAGCATGATCATGACGAGGTCGAGCGGGAAATGGCTCAGCAGGCAGGGGCCGATGTAGTCGTATCCGTTCATATACAGACGCACCGGATCTTCGAAGACGGTCGTGCGGCCGTTCAGGCCTTCTTCGATGATTTCATAGTCCGGCCCCAGGGCTTTTTTGACGAGTCCGCTCCATCTGACATCCTCCGGATAACGGACTTCGGTGGCGGGGGTGAAGCCCCAGGTATTGGAATCGCCGAATAAAAGGATTCTTTTCGCCATTTGCAACCTCCTTTTGATCAATCCGCGCAGGCGGTTTTTCAGGTCATTTTATATTCCTTTTTCATCATAAAAGCGGCATGTAGTTCCAACAATGACACGTTCTTTTGATCAGGTGTCATTTTTTTGGGAAGAATATTATTGATGAAACATATATTTCCTATTGACATAATAGGAAATGAAGTGTAGTATAACGCTCAAACGTAGAAAAGAGGGCGGCGGTTTTGAACTGGGACTTTATTCGGGAATATATTCCTTTATACCGGGAGGCGGCACTGCTGACCGTCAGGCTCGGTCTCATGGGAATTGTTTTTTCCATTCTGACAGGGCTTGTATGTACGGTGATACGCTATTACAGAATACCGGTTCTGCGTCAGATTGCCTCGGTATACATCGAGATCAGCCGCAATACGCCGCTTCTGATCCAGCTCTTTTTTATCTATTACGGGCTTCCCAAAATCGGGATCCGCACGGATCCGGCGGCCTGCGGTGTGGCGGGACTGACCTTTCTGGGCGGCGGCTATATGGCCGAGGCGTTCCGGAGCGGCATAGAGGCAGTGGACCGGATTCAGACCGAGAGTGCGCTGAGCCTGGGGTTTACGGGCGGACAGACACTGCGGTATGTGGTTCTTCCGCAGGCGCTCTCGATCAGTATGCCGGCTTTTATGGCAAACGTGATTTTTCTACTCAAGGAGACGAGCGTGTTCTCCGCGGTCAGCCTGATGGATCTGATGTTTACGGCCAAGGACCTGATCGGCCTCTATTATGAGACGACGGAATGCCTGTTCCTGTTGGTCGTGTTTTATCTGCTGATTCTGCTTCCGGTATCGCTTCTGGGAAGCCTTTTCGAAAGGAGGCTCCGCTATGCCGGATTTGGGAATTGAAGTTATCTGGAAGGGAAAGAATCTGGCCAGACTCCTGGGAGGACTGGCGGCTGCGCTCAGGATCAGCCTGATTTCCGTGGCCGTAAGCATCGTGCTCGGTATCTTCGTCGGGATCCTGATGACATGGAAGAATCCGGTCAGCCGTGCAATTACCCGGTGTTATCTGGAAATCGTGAGAATCATGCCGCAGCTTGTGCTTCTGTTCCTGGTATATTTCGGAACTACAAGGGCATTCGGCTGGAACCTCTCGGGAGAGGCTGCTTCCGTTATCGTCTTTTCCTTCTGGGGAACGGCCGAGATGGGGGATCTGGTACGGGGCGCGATCATCAGCATCCCGCGCCACCAGTATGAGAGTGCCGCCGCACTGGGACTGATGCCGTCGGATGTGTACCGCTATATTGTACTTCCCCAGAGCGTCAGAAGACTGATTCCGCTCTCGATCAACCTGATCACCCGCATGATCAAGACGACAAGTCTTGTGCTGATGATCGGAGTCGTGGAAGTTCTGAAGGTGGCCCAGCAGATCATAGAGGCAAACAGGATGAGCAGCCCGAATGCGGCATTCGGCGTATACCTTTTTGTCTTTCTGCTGTATTTCGCGGCGTGCTGGCCGGTCAGCCTGCTGGCCCGGTATCTGGAAAAGAAATGGGGGTGAGGACTTGTCGGAACCGATCCTTACAATTGAACATCTGACAAAGCAGTTCGACGGCCGGACAGTCCTTGACGACGTGAGTTTTTCCGTGCAGGAGGGCGAAGTGATCGTCATCGTCGGGCAGAGCGGATGCGGAAAAAGCACGCTGCTCCGATGTATCAACGCCCTGGAGGAAATCCAGGGCGGCGAGATCCGGCTCCGGGGTCAGCCAATCTCGGGAAATGCCGGAAAACTGGCGGAAATCCGCCAGAAGATCGGGATGGTGTTTCAGAACTATGAATTGTTTCCCCATCTGAATGTGCTGGACAATATCCTTTTGGCACCCGTCAAAGTGCAGAAGCGGAATAAGAATGAGGTGAGAGAAGAGGCGCTGGCCCTTCTCGAACGGGTGGGCTTAAAGGACAGAGCCGAAAGCTTCCCGAGGCAGCTGTCCGGCGGACAGAAGCAGAGAGTCGCCATCGTCAGGGCACTCTGCATGCACCCGGATATTCTTCTGTTTGATGAGGTGACGGCTGCACTGGATCCGGAAATGGTCAGGGAAGTGCTGGACGTGATTCTCGGGCTTGCCGAAGACGGGAAAACAATGCTGATCGTGACGCATGAAATGCAGTTCGCCAGGGCGGTCGCCGACAGGATTCTTCTGATCGACGGCGGCGGGATCTGCGAGGAGGGGACGCCGGAAGAGTTTTTCGGAGCCCCGAAAACAGAGCGGGCAAAGGCATTTCTGAAGACATTTTCATTTGAAAGAAAAATCAGGAAAGAAGGGATGAAGGTCCCTGCGGAGGAATGAGAGATGAAGAAGAGAAACAGATGGAACGTAGTTGTAACTGCAGCAGTTCTGGCGGTATCGCTTGCGGCCGTACCCGTGTCTGCCGGCGCGGAAACAGACGGTGTTTTCCGGACACTGGATGAAATCAAGGAGAGCGGAACAGTCAATATCGGTGTCTTTTCCGATAAAAACCCCTTCGGCTATGTGGATGAGAACGGTGAATACCAGGGATATGACGTCTACTTTGCGAACCGGATCGGAGAGGATCTGGGCGTGGAAATCAATTTTGTATCCACGGAGGCGGCAAACCGGGTGGAATATCTGAAGACGGGCAAGGTCGACATTATCCTCGCAAACTTCACCGTGACGGAGGAGCGCGCCGAAAAAGTGGATTTCGCGCTGCCCTATATGAACGTGGCCCTCGGTGTGGTGTCTCCGGACAGCCGGGTGATCACGGACCTGTCCGAACTGACGGAAGACGATCAGGTGATTGTCATCTCCGGGACGACGGCGGAGACCTATCTGACCGAGAACAATCCGGAAATCCGTCTCCAGAAATATGATACCTACGCAAACGCGAAGAACGCGCTTGAAAACGGCAATGCCGCCGCGTGGGCCAATGACAACACCGAAGTGATCGCTTACGCGCTGCAGAATCCGGGCTATACGGTCGGAATCCCCTCCCTCGGCAGCCAGGACACGATCGCTCCGGCGGTGTCAAAGGGCAATACGACCCTCCTCGACTGGATCAATGAGGAAATCAGGTCGCTCGCTTCGGAAAACTTCTTCCATAAGGATTATGAGGCGACGCTGGTGGATACCTACGGGACGGACTACGAAGAGAGCCTCGTAGTGGAAGGAGGCGTGCCGGGGACGGATTCCGCAAGCTCGGCAGCGGAAGCCCCCGTGGCTTAAAGAATGCGGATGCGCCGGCGGAAGACCGCACGGCAGTTGAACAGTAAGGAAGGAGAATAAGGAGCCGCGCACCGGGAAAGACGGCCGGTGCGCGGCTTCTTATTCTGTCCGGCTGTCCGCATGCGCGCGGTGTCCTGAGGGGAAGATAAGTATTGCGGGACCTTGTTTTTCTGTGATACCCTTAAAGAAAGATGTTTCACGGAAACACGTCCGTTTCCGTTGAAAATCAAAATCAATTGGAGATGACGGCATGAAATATATAAGACAGCTTGCGATTATTCTGGCGGTGACCTGCGTCGGAGAGTTTTTGAAAAGCATACTCCCGTTTCCCGTGCCCGCCAGCATTTACGGCCTCGTTCTGATGCTCCTCCTCCTCGTGACGGGGGCGGTCAGGCTGGAGAGCGTGGACTCCACGGCAGTCTTTTTGATTGAGATCATGCCTCTCATGTTTATTCCCGCGGGCGTCGGGCTTGTGACTGCCTGGTCCTCGCTGCGCCCCGTTCTGCTTCCCGTGGCAGTGATCACGCTGCTCACGACGTTTATCGTCATGGCGGTGACGGGAAAGGTGACGGACGCCCTGATCCGGAAGAATGAATGTGGGGGAGAAGGCAAATGAACATCAACCAGCTTTTTACGGAGTCCGCGACGGCCGGCGTCGTGCTCAGTCTCATCGCGTACGGAGCCGGCATACAGCTGAAGAAAAAGACGGGATCGGATGCGGCCAATCCGCTGCTGATTTCCATCATCCTGTGCGTCGCCTTTCTGGCCGTCTTTCATATAGATTATGAGAGCTACAGAAAGAGCGCACAGTATCTGAGCTATCTCCTGACGCCCGCCACGGTGGCGCTGGCCATCCCGCTCTATAAGCAGCTTTATCTGCTGAAGGAAAACGGGAAGGCAGTTCTCATCGGGATGGTGTCGGGCGTTCTCGCCTCTCTTATTTCCGTTCTGGCTCTGTCGGTGCTTTTCGGACTGGCGCATGAAGATTACGTCACGCTGCTTCCGAAATCCATCACGACGGCCATCGGCATGGGAGTATCGGAAGAGCTGGGAGGAAATCCGACCATCACGGTTGCCGTGATTATCATCACCGGTGTGATCGGGAACATGACCGCCGTCATGATGAGCCGGCTCCTCCGAATCAAGAGCCCCGTCGCGAGAGGCCTGATGATCGGGACAGCATCTCACGCCATCGGCACGGCGAAAGCGATGGAAATCGGCGAGATCGAAGGTGCCATGAGCAGCCTGGCCATTGTGGTCTGCGGGCTCATCACGGTGGTCGCGGCTTCTTTCTTTGCCATGCTGTATTAACAGACTTTGGTGATCTGATTATCTGTGTAAAATAACAGGAGACTCGATTTGGAAACTACAGAACAATATGAAGAACTGAAAGGAACCGCAAAATCTTTTCTGCAGGTCATCACCTCCGATAAGCTTTACTACGCCATTTTTCTGCTGGTGGTCATGCTGGTGGCCGTAAAAATGGTGGATGTGTTTTTTCTGCCCTTCGGGAGGAAGCGGAAGCACAGCATTCAGATCAACTTTCTGAAAGGCTGCTGCAAGGCCATGATCGTGATCACGCTCGGGATCAAAATCGTGTCCCTGTCGGATACCATGTCCGGATTCACGAACCAGATCCTGATGTCCTCGTCGCTGATCGTGGTTGTACTGGGCTTTGTCTTCCAGGAGGGCCTGAGCAATATCGTCCACGGGTTCATCCTCACGATTTTCATGCCGTTCCAGATCGGCGACAGAATCCATACGACGATTGACGGGGAGAGCATCACCGGCTATATCAAGTCGATTGACCTGAGAAATACCGTGATCCAGAACGTGATGAATTCCTCCCATATTATTGTGCCCAATTCCAAGATGGATTTGTGTGTGCTGGATAATCAGTATTTTGACGAAAACACCTGCAGCTCCAATTTTCTGGATCTGTCCGTCACGTATGAGTCGGATCTGGAGAAGGCCATCCGGATCATGGAGGAGACGATTGCGGCGAATCCCCTTGTGGTGAAGGCCCGGGAGGAAAAGAACATAAAAGACCCCGTGACGGTGATGGTGCGGGAGCTCGGGGACAGCGGGATTTATCTGCGCGCATCCGTGACGACCCTGACCGTCGAGGAAAATTTCGCCGCCTGCAGCGATATCCGGCGGGAGCTTGTCCGCAGATTCGGAAAAGAGGCGGACGTGGAATTCGCTTACCCGCATATGCAGCTTGTCGGCGCGGACACAGCAGAACAGATCAGAGAGATTTTACAGTAAACAGGGAGCAAAGAGTCGCTTAAACGACTCTTTGTTTGTTCTTTCACAGGAATTTTCATTGGACTCTTTGCTGCGGCCCGTGACCCCGGAGGGACTTTTTCCGTCTTATACAGCGGGGGGAGACGGAAGCGCCGGGACGATGGCATTCCGGGAGAGACGCAAACGCGCGGAATCAGATGGAAAGGAGAAGCGTGACCATGAAAAAGAGAGGATACCGGGGAGCAGTGAAAAAAATGGTTCTCCTGATGACACTTGCGGGGCTTGTCTGCGGCGGAAAGGGAGCGGGCGTTTTTGCGGCAGAATCGGTCGCGGAAGATTCGTATGCCATGACGGCGGAATCCGCCGCGGAGGATCTGTCCACCCGGATGGCGGAATCATCCGCGGAAGCGATGCCGGATGACGAAGTGCAGGTCAGCCGCATCCGCTTCGCTTCGGATTACACGGAGGTCTACGAGGCGCTGAAAACGGCGTCGGAGTACCGGAATTATATTATATATGAAGATTATGACCGACTTGAGGACGCCGTTGCTTACGAGGAGGCCGCGGTCTCGGACAGTAAGGAAGCGGCGGTGCCGGAACACTCGGAGACCAATGTCCGGACGGAAGGCGTCGACGAGGCGGATCTCATCAAAACTGACGGCAGATATATTTATATCCTGCGGGATCAGAGGGAGCTTGTGATCGTGCGGGCGGAAGGAGCGGATCTCCGGGAGATCTCTTCCACTGTCATCGCGGATGAGGGGGCTCTGTGGAACGGAAACGGCGCCAGGGAGTTCTTTGTCAGCGGAGACCGCCTGTATGTGATCTACCAGGACGAGAGAGAGCTGATGGGCGATGATTTTTACCGGACTTACAGCACGACTTCGGTCCTCACCTACGATATCTCCGATCCGGAACATGTGAGAGCGGCGGGGAGCGTGGAACAGGACGGGAACTACAGGCAGGCCCGTATGAAGGACGGGTATCTGTATCTTTTCACGGAATGGTATCCGGAGATCGGAGAGACGGAAGAGGAGAGCGAGTTCAAAGTGTCCGCCGGAGGAGAGACGGTGCCTCCGGGGCAGATCTGCATTCCGGATATTATGACGGAGCCGGAGTATCTGATCGTCTCGGCGATTGACGCCGCGGAGCCGTCTGCCGTGACCGATACGAAAGTGCTGATTTCCGGGGCGGAGCAGCTCTATGTGAGCAGTGACAGCATCTACACCGTGAATGTCAATGATAACGGGTTCCGCTCAAAAACGGAGATTGTCAAATTTGTCTATCGCGGCGGGGATATTTCCGGGAAGGCCGCGGGGACCTTGCGGGGAACCGTGGATGATACCTTTTCCGTCGATGAATATAAGGGGAACCTGCGCGTCCTGACGTCGTACACGGGTTCCGCCCGCGGAGAAGTTCTGGAGGTGCTAAGCGACATCTTCGGCTTCGGCTATGAAGGCGACTGGACCAGATACAACGCCCTCACCGTGCTGGATCCGGATATGCACCGGATCGGCCGGATTGCGGACCTCGCGCCCGGAGAGGAGATCAAATCCGCGCGCTTCTTCGGAGATACGGCGTATTTTGTGACCTTCCGGAATACGGATCCCCTCTTCACCGCGGATCTGTCGGACCCGGAAAAGCCCGTGATTACGGGAGAATGCAAACTGCCCGGATTTTCGGAGTACCTGCATCCGATGGGAGAGAATCTCCTGGCCGGCCTCGGCTATGACGCGGATGAGGAGAGCGGCGCCGTGAGCGGCGTCAAGATCTCCCTGTTTGATATCTCCGATCCCGCGGAGACGGGTGAAATCGGAAAAGCGTTGATCCCGGGAGTGACGTATTTCCCGGTCCTTGAGAATTACAAGGCCGTTTTTGCCGATGCAGGAAAAGGCCTGATCGGCTTCTGTCTGAATGACAGGTACCTGCTTTACAGAGCCGGGGAGAACGGAATCGAAAGAGTGCTCCTCTATGATTTCTATGAGGACTCCCTGCCGGCAGGCGGGTCGGGAACGGATGTCAGGGGCCTTTATATCGGGGACGTTTTCTATGTCGCCGGAGGCCGTTTTGTGGCTGCTTTTGATATGAATGCGGGATTTGAAAAGAAGGGGGTTCTGCCGCTCTCCTGAAGGGGCCCCTCGGATTGCGAATGTGGATCAGGATTGTGGGAGCGCGCAGCGCGGAACAATCCGTAATCAATACGGACGGCCAGGTTCAAAAGATTTGTGACGTTTTCGGGATGAGGGACATGCTTGAACGTTTTTATCCATACGAATATGCGGACAGCGTCTTTGCGATCGATTATGAGAAACTGTACGCCCTCGGTTACAGGGGGATTATTTTTGACGTGGATAATACGCTTGTTCCTCTCAACGCGGACTCGACGGAAGAGATCGACGGGCTGTTCCGGC
>CACXFM010000204.1 GCA_902766955.1 uncultured Lachnospiraceae bacterium
CTCCCTGTACTTATCGAAATCCGGATGCATATAGATGCCGTTCGGACACAGGCGGTATGCTTCCCTGATATTCATGGCGGAATGCACACCGTACTTCCTGGCCTCGTAGCTGCAGGTCGCGACGACGCCTCTCTCCGAAGGCAGGGAACCGATGATCAGCGGTTTCCCCTTCAGGGACGGATTGTCCCTCATTTCGACAGACGCATAAAATGCATCCATATCCACGTGAATAATCAGCTGCTTCATACGCTTTTTCAGCTGACCTTCACGGTCACGGCCTTCGATGCGCCGGACTGGGCAATCACATAGATCCTGCATTCCCCTCTGTGAAGCCCCCTGACGAGACCGTCCGCCGAAACAGACGCAATCTTCGGTTTCGTAGAAAAATACGTATATTCTTTGAAAACCCTCTCTGTCTTTCCCGCATCGCGCAGTGTCTTTGACGGGCGGATCTTTTCATACTGCCCGGACCCGGCCTTCAGACTGATTGCGGAAGGGGACGCCGACACGGCGCACGCATTCGTATACTTTCCGCCCCGCGTCGCCACAAAGAGGCGTCTGGAGCTGGCCATGTATTTCCCCTTGCTGTTATACGCATCCAGACGGAAGACATAGTAACTGCCCTTAGCCAGCTTCTTTCTTGTCGATTCAAGAACCGAGCCGCCAAAAGTCCCGATTTTCTTAAACTTCTGCCCGTATTTACAGCCGCACAGGATATACTTCGAAGCCCCTTCAACCTTTTTCCATGTGAGCCGGATGGAATTCTCCGTGACGGAAATGACATGAAGGCCGACAAAGGCGGCTTCCTTATTATATTCCCGTTCCTTCGCCTTATCCTCGGCCGCGTTATACTCTTTTACTTCATTGGCAATCGCGATCCCGAGCGCGCGCTTCCCCCTGATATTCGGGTGCAGGCCGTCCTTAAGAAAATATTTGCCGATCTCCGCATCACCGGCGCGGAGTACATAGTCCACACTGGCCATATACTTCCACTTCAGTGATTCCGCGATCTCTCTGTACCAGGCCATCCTGGTGTTAAACACCGTCCGGAGAGTAGTCCCGTCCGACGCTTTCGTCCCCGGCACGCACCAGTGCATGCCCGCGTACATAATTTTAGCATTGGGGTATTTCTTGCGCAGAGCGGTATCCAGCTCCTTCATCTTTGTCCGGAGCCGCGACTTCACTGTCTCTGCACTGAGTTTCTTGAGCTTATTGAAATCATTCACGACACCGCCGGCCAGAATAACCCTGTCCACGGATTTATCAGGGGACGCATTCTTTTTAAGCACATCCGACTGAAAATATTCATAGAAAGTTTTATAAGGAGAGCCGGAGCTCAGAAACCCCGCCCCGTCGTGTCTGTACGCAGTCCATGAGGAGGACGGAATATTCGCATACTGCGCCGTAAAATCAGGCCATGAATACGGATAACCGTCCTTCACGTCCTGCTTCATTATGTCGCTGTACGAATCACCGATCATGACATATTTATGCCCGGCGGCGGAAACCGGAATCCCGATAACAAGTACCATAGTTGCTACTGCCAACAATAAACCAAGTCCGTATAAATGTCTGTTTTTCAGCATAAATCCAGCTCCTCATACATAATGTCCCGAATCCGGTGATGAACCTGTTTAACCGGCATCATATTTTCGACACTCATCGCAAAGAACATAGCCAGGCGGTTCTCTACATCCGAAAGCAGGAACACACCGGCATAACCGTCCCAGCCGAACTCCCCGGCCGGACTCTTTGAAGTCTCCGGATACATCAGCGTGCGGACACCGAGCCCGTATTCATATCCGTAATCTCCGGCCTTGCGGTAATCGAGCTTCTTGATCTGTGTATCGAGGCGCGAGCGGCGCATATTGTCAATGCTCTCCCGGCTCAGAATGCGGCTGCCGTTTGCACCGATGCCATCGTTCGCCAGGGCATCCGCCAGCAGCACATAGTCGGAGACACGGGTGACAAGCCCCGCCCCTGCAGAGTCATAATTCCGCGACAGCACATACATATTGTCACAGCTGCCGACCGGAAAAACCGCAGGTTTCTCAATATTACCGTTGGCAGTTATATCATATTCATACTGCTGCACCATGCGGTGCTTCTTCTCTTCACTGACCCCGTAGTCAAGGTCCTGCATGCCCAGCGGATCCGCAATCGCTTCCCGGATATAGGCAGAGAGCCTCTTTCCGGTCACCACCTCAATCACCGCGCCGAGCACATCGTGACACATACTGTAGATAAACCGGGTTCCCGGCTCATAATGCAGCGGCTCCGTAAACCACTGCCGGATGATCTCACGTGTGGAAGCCTCCGGATGCTCCTCCACAAAGGCGCGGATATCCTCCCTCTGGATATTGTAGTCCAGGCCGCCCTGCATGGCCAGATAGTCCTCGATCGTCGCCTGCCTGCCGCAGGGAAGCAGCCGGCCGCCGGACAGAATCCCGCACCCTTCCGCCTCCGGAATATATTTGCAGACGGGATCCTGCAGAGACAGTCTGCCCTGCTCCGCAAGCTGCAGAATCATGACGACCAGACTGATCTTGGACGCCGAGTACAGCCAGTACAGATCCTGATCCGCCGGCTTCTTCGTGCGGGCCGTGTCCGTGTATCCGCTGCTCCTCCGGAAAATCTCCCGGTGATCTTTGTAAATACTGATATCGCAATGAGGAATCCCGTAGACAGATTCCAGATGGTCGATCAGCGCCGTTAATCTTGCAAACTTCATATACCCCCCCTCATATTTACAGAACAAAAAGTCTCTTTAGCGACTCCTTGCGAGCTGATGTCTGCCTGCAATCAAATGATACCATACCCTTCAGACAGAAGGCCAATGATATTGACATTCTCATAAAATATCTGCGGCAGACCAGATCTGCCCGGGATATGTGCCGGACAGGTTGTTCCCGGAAACCACATGTGCGATAATAAGAAAAAGGAGGAAAAACCATATGAAAAAGATCTCTTCAGCAGCCCTTATTCTGGCAATAAGCCTCTGCGCCGCAGCACCGGCAGCGGCAGATGATACCGCCCTGTTTAAAGATTACAAAAAAGTATTCACCGACTATCAGACCGCGATTGACACGCAGCAGGAATCTGATCAGATCTGCTATATCGCGGACATCTCTTCACCGGAAGCCATCGGTTTCGCCTTTATGGACCTCAACGGGGACGGCATCTCCGAACTCCTGACAGGAAAAATGCCGGAGGACGAAATATCCGCCGAATCACCGGTCATCTATGATGTCTATTCCCTGGTTGACGGCTCTCCCGTCCTGCTGAAATCCAGCTGGCTCAGAGGAAGGCTGTTTCTCGCAAAGGAAGGCCGAATCTATGTCAGTTATCCGATGGAGGCCGATTACTACATGGATCTGTATGAAGTAGAATCCGGATCCGAAGAAATGCGGCTCTACAAATCCGCATTCAGCTTTCAGGAGACAAGCTGTACCCTCGTCACAACCGATGGCGGCGTGTCAAGTCAGGAAAAAGTCAGTACAACATCTGATAAATTCAATCAGTTCATAGATGAGACGGCTCCCGAAAAGATTGAACTGAGACCATTTACAGAATGGTATCAGGTAAAGGATACAATTTGAAACATCGCCGGAGATGGAAGAAGTACATCCATCTCCGGCGATCCCGAATTGGTTCTGAGGCGCCGGCAGGGGGTGAAATCGAAAAAGCCTCCTGTAAACAGAACTGTTACAGGAGGCTTTCTGGAAAGGCATTCCACTCTCTCAACTGACCACTATATTAACCACCGCATACACACCGGTCTGCGCAACCGCGTAAATCTTACATTTTCCTTTATTCAGTCCTTTCACGACACCGGATGCGGAAACCGTCGCGACTGCCGGCGTATCTGAAATATAAACAACAGAAGACGGGAATGTCGGATTTCCCGGAACACTCATCGTCTCTGTGGCAGAGATAGTTCCGCTTTTTCCTGCCTGCAGGGACAACGAGGTTTTATTCACTGTGACCTTCTTGCAATTTGTATATTTTGATTTCGGTGTAACGATATGAAGTTCTCTGGATTTGGCCAGCAGCTTATTTCCCTTGTCATAGGCCTCCACACGGAACTTATAATATGTACCGGAGCTCAGATTTTTTCGGACGCTTCCTGTTTCCGGAGCCAATACCATGCCGATCTTTTTTGTCGCAGAATTGAACTTATTTCCGTAAATACAATATTTCACGGCACCCTCCACCGCGTTCCACCTGAGTGTGATGGAGTCAGATGTGACTTTCGTCATTCTGGGAAGAATCACGGGATTCTTTTTGATCACGGTCTGTGCGGCCGGCTTCGTTTCTTCACTTGTAATCTTTTTCGCCGCCGGCGCCTCCCCCAGTTCCTTCAGATACTTCGTCAGAACCTGGCCGAGCCGCCACTGCCCGTATACGTTCGGATGAATGCCGTCATCAAAGAAAAATTTTTTGAGGTTCTTTACCCGCAATACATTTTCACTTCCGCGGAGTGCTTTCCAGCCAAGTGCTTCTGCTTTTGTATAATACCAGTTCACTCTTGATTTGATATAGGACTGCCTGGCTGTAGCGATCCCCCAGTTTGGCATGGAAATCACGATCTGTGCATTCGGAAACTTCGACTTGACAAGCTTGTGAAAAGCACTCATCGCCGTTTCAATCTGTTTCCTGGATGCGGGACCTCCCGTACAACGCAAATCATTTCCGATTCCTCCCACCAGAACAAATCTGGTGACATTCTTATCCGCAGTCAGTTTTGATGCTGCACTATAAAAGGTCTCGTTATGCGTCGGATCCGGTTTGCAGAAACCGGTTCCCGGGAGTCTCACAATCAGACTCTTCTTGTGCAATCTGTCTGTCACATAATCGGGCCAGGCAAACAGCAGCTGTTCTCTATCCCCTTCAAAATTCTTTCCCTTAAGCCTGGAGGCATACGAATCGCCCATGAGAATCCACTTTTCTTCTGCGGCTGAAACCGAAAAGCAAGTCAGCATGCAGAGCATTATCATCAAAAATACCGTCAACGAAATAGTCCTTTTCATCATCCCTGTATCCTTTTTAGCCTTATTCCCATTTCCCTGATAATACTATTTTATCACAGACAAAACGCATTTCACTATCACAATCATCTTTTACCCGCACTCTATAATTGCTTAATTTTCTGAAGTATTCCGTTCCCACAGCTCTTTCCAATCAGACGGAAGGGATCTCCACGCACAACACCGGGACGTAATTGTCCCCCCAAAAAATAAACAACCGGAATCCCTTAAAAGAACAAAGGAATTCCGGTTCGTATCATTTCCAAACTGTCGGATACAAGATCTACAGATTTGTTTTTATAGTTTACGCATGCAGTATAATACAGGTCTTCTTTTTGTCACTTGTTATTATGCAATAAAGTAATGGATAGATTCATACATTGCCGGGACTGTGCTCAGCCTTCCAGTCACCGCCTTCTGATTCTTCATGGACACGTCACTCTGATAGACGCGATATTTGTTAGCCTTTATATCATGTTTCGTAACAAACAGTTTTCCATCGCGAACGCGGACATCTGAGTAACGTCCGGGAGCAATTGTTCTGGCTCCGTCTCTCAGTCTGTAGCGAATCAGCTTCTCATAGTCCGGCTGCATCATAGCAAAGCTGCCACCCTTATTTAGGCCGACAATCATGTATACATAGCCTTTATAAATTGCAAATCCAGGTAAAGCAACATTCTGATGAACAAGTGTCACCTTTTTTGTCGCTATATTTACAAGATATGTTTTCTGTCCGTCTCGGATGATAAACGCATTTCCGACAGCACGCAGGATAAAGGTTTCGCCTCCTACTTCTTTATACTTTGCCAGGCTGCAGAGTGCATTACTTTTTCCAGTTTTCAGGGACATCTCATACAGAGTGCGAGTCTGATCCTTCGTATAGAACAGAACAGTTCCATCCGTATAGAACTTGTTTGGAAAATAATTCGAAAGCAGCGTCTTGGTCTTCCCGTTTGTACTACTCTTCAGCTTGTGGTCTTCAGAAAAATACGTAGTATTTCCATACTTAATCTTGCTGACAAGCTTCAGTGTTCTGGTCGCTGCAGATGCCGGCACACAAAAGGCCGCGATCATCAGAGACACTGTCAGACAGATCAAAATTAGTTTTCTTGCTCTTCTCATACCTTACTTTTCTCCTTTCCTCAGGTCACAACATTAAGTTTCTAAAAAAGAATGATTGAATTATACTGCAATTGATTCAATCATATCACCTGTCTGGAAGTTCTCATTTGGGGGGTAA
>CACXFM010000205.1 GCA_902766955.1 uncultured Lachnospiraceae bacterium
AGCGGAGACGAAGGGATTCGAACCCTTGTACCGGTGTTAAGCCGATAAACGCATTTCGAGTGCGCCGCGTTATGACCACTTCGCTACGTCTCCATATGAAAGATGAAATGCTCCGGCAGCCGTCAGTCAGCGGGTTGTTTAGCCGCTGCGGCTTTCTTCTCCCTGTCGCGCTCGCGCAGCTCCCGGAAGAAAGTCTTCATGAGCCCGCTGCAGTCGTCGGCCAGAATGCCGGTCCGGACATCAACCTGATGGTTGAAGCCCTCCATATGAAGCAGATCCGTGACGGAACCGGCACAGCCGGCTTTGGGATTCATACAGCCGATCACGCACTCCGGGATCCGGGCCTGGACAATGGCTCCCGCGCACATCGGGCAGGGCTCCAGTGTCACATAGAGCGTGCAGTCCTCCAGACGCCAGTCCCCGACCGCTTTTGCGGCCTTCCTGATGGCGGTCAGCTCGGCGTGGGCGAGCGTGTTGTGATCTGTATTGCGCCGGTTATAGCCGCGGGCAATGATCCGGCCCTCCCTGACGATGACGCATCCGATGGGCGTCTCATTTAAGGCGAAGGCTTTCTTTGCCTGCTTCAGCGCTTCCCGCATGAATTTCGTATCTGCATCCATACCCGAGTATTATATACGAAGAGGTTTCCAAAAGCAAGTCCTTCCTCAAGTCTTCAATTGTTCACAATACTCTGGTATAATTTTCATGGAAAAAGGTGAAGCAGACGGAAGGGATATCCGGATTTTTCCGGGTTGCCCGCCCCTGTTTGTGCACCGGAAAAGAGGCCCGGCTGTGTGAAAACACAAGAGAAGATATCTCCCGTATCCGTTCCGGGATACAGGGTGACGGACAACAATGAATATACGATTTACGGCGACCGGCTCCCGCAGATGCAGGAAGTGCTCGGCAGAGTGCTGGAGGGGATCAGCGAATTCCGCAGGCGGCGGAAGGATGTACACGGCGACGACCCCGTGGAGCATTATCTGGCCAGGATCAAGACGGATGCCAGCATGCGCGAGAAATGCAGGCAGAGAGGCCTGCCTTTTACGCAGGAGACGGCGCTGGGGGTTATTAAAGACGCGCTGGGGATCCGGATCGTCTGCCCCTTCCTCGACGACATTTATTCGATCCGCACATACCTGGCGGATGTCAGCGGTTATACGGTCGTCCGGGAGAAGGATTACATACGGAACGCAAAATCCAACGGCTACAGAAGCTACCACATGACGCTTCTTGTGGACGGTTTCTTTGTGGAAGTCCAGCTCCGCACGATTTCCATGGACACCTGGGCCGCGCTGGAGCATCAGATGCGGTACAAAAACCGCAGTGAGCGGGCCAACGACAGCCTGATTATCAGTGAGCTGAAGCGCTGTGCGGATGAGCTGGCGTCGACGGATGTCTCCATGCAGACCATCCGCGACATGATCTTTGAGGAGGGGGCCTTTGCGCCTCCGGACGGAGAAACGAAATGAAGCTTTTATTAGCTGAAGATACGAGGGACTTGAACCGCGCCCTGACAGCGGTTCTGTCCAGAAATGACTATGAAGTGGATGCGGTCTATGACGGGGCGGCGGCCTCAGAGCGGCTGGAGGAAGAAACATACGATGTCATTGTCCTGGACATTATGATGCCGAAAAAAGACGGACTGCAGGTGCTGGCGGACCTGCGGGCACAGAATATCATGACGCCGGTGCTGCTCCTGACAGCCAAGGCCGAGATCGACGACAGGGTCACGGGGCTGGACGCGGGAGCGGATGATTACCTGACCAAACCGTTTGCGATGCAGGAGCTTCTGGCCAGAGTCCGGTCTCTCACGAGGAGACAGACGGTCTACGCCGGGACGGACCTGCAGTTCGGGGATATCCGCCTGAATGCGGACTGCTTCGAACTGAGTTCCGGGAATTCCGTCAGGCTGTCCCTCCGGGAATTCGAACTGATGCGGACCCTGATCATGCATCGCGGCCGCGAACTGGACACCGGCTATCTGCTGGAGCACGTGTGGGGGCACGACGAGGAGGCCGGGCCGGACACGGTGTGGCTGTATATCTCTTATCTGAGAGGCAAGCTTCAGGCGGTCAATTCCGCGGTGGTGATTGTCGGTGAGCGCGGCGGCAGTTTTCATCTGGAGGAAGGGAAATCATGAATGCAGGGGCTGTCCGCAGACTGAAGTGGAAGATTATCATGACCTCCACGCTGACATTTTTTCTTGTCATGCTGGTCCTGGGGGCTTCCATTAATACTGCAAACGCGCTTGTCACAAATATGAGCATCCACCGCATGCTCGATTATCTCGTGGATCACGACGGGGAACCGTTTCCCAATACGAACCAGGGAAGGCAGGAGCGGACACACAGCGGAACCAATGAGGAGTTTGAGGACTTTTCGCCCGAATTCCGGTATTCGGCCCGCTATTTTGCGGTGATCTTCGAACCTGACAGAGAGACCGTGCAGGACATGCACACCGGACATGTATCCCAGCTCACGGAAGAGGATGCGGAGAAGATGGCCCGCTGGGCGGTCGGCAGGGAGAAGAGCGGTTACGGCAAAACGGGGTATTACTACTGGAGGACGGCGGAACTTGAAGACGGCCGCTGGATCGCGGTCTTCCTGAACTGCCAGTCCCAGATCAGCGCCAACCGCCGGGTTATTTTTCTGACCCTTGTCATGGCCTTCGGCTGTCTCGCGATCGCGTTTATCCTGGTCGTTCTTTTCTCCAACCGGATCATACGGCCGGAAATCGAGAATATCCGCAGACAGAAGCAGTTCGTGACGAACGCGTCGCATGAACTGAAAACGCCTCTGGCCGTGATCCGCGCGAACACGGAAATCGAGGAGATGATGAACGGGGAGTCCGAATGGACGCAGTCCACCATGAGGCAGGTGGACAGACTGAACGGCCTCGTACAGAATCTGGTCATGATCGCCAGGGCGCAGGAACAGGAGGACAGATCGGTCATGGAGCCGATCGATATCTCCAGATGCGTGGCCGAGACCGTGTCTCCCTATGAGTCGCTGGCCCAGCAGGATAAGAAGGAACTGGTGCGGAACATCACGCCGGACATCAGGATGCTTGCGGATGAGAGCAAAATCCGGCAGCTGACCTCGCTGCTCATCGACAACGCGTTCAAATACTGCGATCCGGAAGGAAAGGTGATTGTGCAGCTGGATACGCTGCGCAAAGGGCGCCAGGTCAGACTGAGCATTTCCAATACATATGCAGCGGGCGCGAACGTGGATTACAGCCGGTTCTTCGAGCGCTTTTACAGAGAGGACAGGGCCCATAATGTCGACCGGGGCGGTTTCGGCATCGGCCTGTCGATCGCGGAGAGTATCTGCCGGCAGTACGGGGGCACTATCTCCGTGAGCTGGAAGGACGGAATGATCGTGTTTACCTGCGTTCTGGTTTAGCACAGGAAGAGATCTTTATACAAAAAAGGGTCTGACGGAGGCAGCATGAAACGGTGGAGAAAAACGTTCAGACAACTGAAACGAATCTGGAGGAGGGGAGATCTCATCCTGCGGATCCGGTTGATCCTGACAGGGGCGGTCTGTGTCGTCGCGGCAATGTTCATTGCCGCACTCCTGATATCCGGGATCGGATCCCTCGCCGGGAAGGGAATGAAGACAGAGCAGGAAGCTGTTCACTCCGGATCCGCTGAGAACGGGCAGGCTGCATCGGCGGGTGTTTCCGGCAGCGGTGCTGTGACGGCACCGTCTCAGGCGCCGGCAGTTCCGACCCCGACGCCAACTCCGACGCCGACCCCGCCTCCTCAGCCGGTGATGACGGAAATCACCGTCTCCTGCGTCGGGGACTGCACACTGGCCAGGGACAGCGAGGCCGAGTACGACATGAGCCTTACGGAAGCCTGGGATTCCCATGAGCCCGGCTGGTTTTTCGACAATGTCCGCCATTATTTCGAACAGGACGATCTGACGATCGTGAATTTCGAGGGGACGCTGACGGAGTCGGAAGACCGCACGGAGAACCGGTTTGCCTTTAAGGCGCCCGCGGAATATGTGCAGATTCTGACCGGATCAGGCGTGGAAGCCGCCAATCTGGCCAATAACCACAGCTTTGATTACGGAGAGCAGGGATTCGAGGACACAAAACAGGTTCTCGATGAAGCCGGAATCCGCAACTTCGGGTATGACCGCAGTATCGTGATGGAGGTGAACGGCATCAAAGTCGGGCTGACCGGGACCTATGAACTGGTCAAAGAGATGGGCGTGGCGGACCAGCTCGAGGAGCAGATCCGTTATGTGAAGGAGCAGGGAGCCCAGCTCGTGATCAGCAGTTTCCACTGGGGCGACGAGAAGTCCTACGAACCGACCGATATCCAGGTGGCGCTTGCCCATCTGGCCATCGACAGCGGGGCCGACCTCGTGATCGGGCATCATCCCCATGTACTGCAGCCGGTCGAAGTCTATAAAGGGAAACGGATCTGCTACAGCCTCGGAAACTTCTGCTTCGGCGGAAACGTCTGGCCCTACGACATGGATTCGGCCATCTATCAGCAGAAGTTCGTGTTCCGCGACGGCGTCCTCGACCCGGATACGGATATATACAGGCTTATTCCCGTGAGAATCACTTCCGCGGATGACTATAATAATTTCCAGCCGACGCCTGCGGAGGGCAGCACGGCGGACCGGATCAACGCGAAGCTGTCCGGCCACGCCTATGCCGACGTCTATGAAGACGGCCCGCTTGAGGCGGGGGACTGGAGCACTTACGGAACGGATGAATGGTGACTGAGCGGGTATGTGTTTTAAAAGGAGGAGGAAAGCGTATGAGGAAAACCAAAATTATTTGCACAATCGGTCCGGCCAGCGAGAGCGAAGAGATGCTGACCGAGCTGATCCGGGCCGGGATGAATGTGGCGCGTTTCAATTTCTCTCACGGGACTCACGATGAGCATGAAGAAAAGTTTCAGCGCCTCAGAAGGCTGCGCATTTCCATGAGCCTGCCGGTCGGAACTCTGCTGGACACGAAGGGGCCCGAAATCCGGCTGCGGGATTTCAGGGGCGGACGCGCGGACCTGAAGAAAGGGCAGACGTTTACCCTGACGACAGAGGAGACCGAAGGCGACGAAACCCGCGCGTCGATCACGTATGCGGGGCTTCCGGGAGATGTGAAGCCGGGCGGGACGATTCTGATCGATGACGGCCTGATCGGCCTCCGGATCGAGAAGGTGGAAGGCACGGAGATTATCTGCACCGTGCTCAATGACGGGGCCGTTTCCAACAAGAAGGGAATCAATGTGCCGGATTGCGACCTCACGATGCCCTTTATCAGTGCGCAGGACCGCTCGGATATCGAATTCGGATGCAGAATGGGATTCGACTTCATCGCCTGCTCCTTTACGAGGTCTGCCGCGGATATCAGGGAAGTGCGGGATATTCTGGACGCACACGGCAGCAATATGCAGGTGATCGCGAAGATCGAGAATATGCAGGGCGTCAACAATATCGAAGAGATCCTGGACATCTGCGACGGCGTCATGGTGGCCCGCGGGGATCTGGGCGTGGAGGTTCCGATCGAGGAAGTCCCCCTGATCCAGAAGAAGATCATCCGGGCGGCCCTCAGAAAGGGCAAAATTGTCATCACGGCGACCCAGATGCTGGATTCGATGATGCACAATCCGAGACCGACAAGAGCGGAGACGACGGACGTGGCCAATGCGATTTATGACGGCACGACGGCGATCATGCTCTCCGGAGAGACGGCAGCCGGCAAATATCCCGTGGAAGCCGTGAAGATGATGGCTAAGATTGCCGCGCGGGCGGAAGAAGATATTGATTTCCGCGATGGGAGGGAGAAGCTGCTCAAAGAAGACGAGGTGGCCCGGGACGAGACGGCGGCGATCTGCCACGCCTGCTGCACGATTGCCGAGGATGTCAGAGCGGACGCCCTGATCACGGTCACCATTTCGGGCTTTACGGCGAGGCGGCTCTCGAGACTGAAGCCGGTCGCGCCCGTGATCGCATGCACGACCAATGCGCGGGTGGCATGTCAGATGAACCTGCTGTTCGGCGTGACGCCGCTGATCATCGGCATGGAAGAACACGAAGATGCCCTCTTTGAGACGGCGGTCCAGAGGGCGAAGCTGGCCGGGATCCTGAGGACAGGAGACAAGGCTGTTCTGACGGCGGGGGTGCCCCTCGGAAAATCGGGGAATACCAATATGATCAAAATTCTGGAAGTAGAGTAATGTGATAAAGCCGGGGCCAGAAGTTCTTCTGGCCCTGACATTACAAAACTTGCTTAAAGGGAGGAGGTCATCTGCGGATGACATTGGAGGAGTGTTATGAAAAAATCGGCGGTGACTACGGGGACGTGCTGACGAGGCTGGACTCAAGGGATCTCGTGCTCAAGTATCTGAGGAGAGTGCCGGATGACGGGAGTTATGAAAAACTTCGGTCGGCCATGCGGAACCGCCGCGTGAAAGAGGCATTTCTGGCGGCACATACGCTGAAAGGATTTGCGCTGACCATGGGCCTGCCCGGCCTGGTGGAATGGTCCGGCCGGCTGACGGAAAAGCTCCGTGAGGGAGAGGCGGATGACGAGGCCGATAACATGTTCGGAAAACTGTCGGCGGAATTCTGCAGGGTCGCCGGGCTGATCAGGGAACTGGATGAGCCGGAGCCGCCGGCTGAAAATCTTTAAAAACTTTTCGAAGTTTAAGATTCGTTTAACCTTGCTGCCGTATTGTTATGACATCGGAACGAAAACAGCGGATCGCCCTTTTAAGGGAGACGTCAATGCAATAAAGGAGGATGTAAGGTTATGAAGTTCAGGATGGCAGCGGCCGTGATGCTCAGTGCGGCTCTTATGGTAAGTACGGCAGGTGCGGCACCGGCATACGCAGCAGGAGAAACTGTTCAGACAGAGGAACAGGGAGAGCAGGCGTCCGGGGACGGACAGG